>JBIIMH010000104.1:0-6534 GCA_044338095.1 Rariglobus sp.
GTGGAAACCCTCGAAACCAACCCGTTCGACTTCATCCTCAAACCTTACGCGTTCACCGCACCGTTTGAATACGAGGAGCTACACCGCTTCACACTCGCTCCCTACCTCGCGCAACCCTTCGGTAAAACCCAAGCCATTTTGCGCAACTGGCTGGATGTTCACTTCGTCGACCGTCCCAAGGAAACCGTCCCCTACCTGGTGGCGCTCAACACCCTAGTCCACACCTCGCTTTCCTACACCCGCCGCTACGAGCGCGGTATCCAACCTTCGCACACCACGCTCCAACTGGGCACCGGCTCCTGCCGCGACTACGCCGTGCTCTTTGTGGAGCTTTGTCGCACCCTCGGCCTGGCCGCCCGCTTTGTCAGCGGCTACCAATTCGACCCCTCTCCCGACGCCCCCGCCTACGGGGCGATGCATGCTTGGGCGGAAGTTTATCTTCCCGGCGCCGGTTGGAAAGGCCTCGACCCGACCCACGGCATGTTTTGCGATGCCACGTTTATTCCCGTCGCCCACGCCGCCGTCGCCGAAAGCGTCAATCCCATCCAAGGCTCCTACTATTCGCCCGATCCCGTACCGTCAGAACTCAGCCACAGCATCCTCGTCGAACAAATCCCATGAGTGCGCCCGCCCCCTATTCCACCTCCACTTGGTCTGCCGTCCGCGCCTGCGCCGACGCTGTAGAGGCGTCCTTCGCCCAGAGCGGCGTGCTCTTCACCATGGGCGGCGAGCCCACCTTCATCCCTCACGATCCGCAGGGCCCCGAATGGAACACCGCCGCGCTCGGCCCGACCAAACTCGGCTACGCCCGCCGCTTCGCCCGCCAGCTCATCCAGTCCGCTTACCCGGGCTCGGTCATTCTGGAAACCTCCGGTAAACACTACCCGGGCGAACCACTCCCCCGCTGGGCCCTGCTCGTCCAATTCCGCGCCGACGGCCAGCCGCTCTGGAACGACATCACACGCCTGCGCGCCGATACCGAAGCGGGAAAACACACTCTCAAAAACGCCCTCGCCGTCATCACCGCGATCGCCAAAAAACTCGCCGTCCCCGCCGCCGGAATCCTGCCCACGCATGACATCGCCACTCCCGACAAAAACGCGGGCTACGTGCTACCCCTCGACCACGACGACACCACCTGGGTAAGCGACAACTGGCGCATCGCCCTCAACCAAGACTCCGCCTCTCTTTTCCCCGGTGACAGCCTCATCGGCCTCCGCCTACCTCTGGGCGAACTGGGCGAGGATAACTTGCGCCGCGCCCTCACCGTCGAGGTGCTCAACGGCTCCGTCACCCTGTTTATCCCGCCGCTTAAACTGGCGCCTTACATTGAATTGATCGCGGCGATCGAGAGCGCTTTCACCTCGCTCAAACTCAAGGACGCCGTGCTCGCCGGCTACGCGCCGCCCCTCGACCCCGCGCTGCCGACCATCGGTTTCGCCTCCGACCCCGGCGTCATTGAGGTCAACCTCGCCATCTGCGAAAACTGGGCGGCCTACGATCGCCAGCTCGAACACCTTTACGCCGCCGCCGATGCCATCGGCCTGACCGCGCGCAAACTCCAGCTCAACGGTCGCGCCACCGGCACCGGCGGCGGAGCCCACCTGGTTTTTGGCGGCCCGCTCGGTCTGGTTTCGCCGTTCTTCGCCTTCCCCGCGCTGCTGCCCTCGGCGATCCGTTATTTCCAGCATCACCCCGCGCTCAGCTACGCCTTCTCCGGCCAATACATGGGCCCGAGTTCGCAGGCCCCGCGCATCGACGAGTCCACCTTTGAGGCGCTCTACGAACTCGAAATCGCCTGCGCCGGCGCCGAGCAATTTGGCAACCCGCAGAACTTCGCCCTTTTTGACCTGCTCTTCCGCGACCTGCTCATGGACCGCTCGGGCAACACCCACCGCGCCGAGATCAGCGTGGACAAGCTCTGGAATCCCTTCGCCGGCAACGGCCGCGCCGGCCTCGTCGAGTTGCGCGCCTTCGAGACGCACCCCGACCGCCCCGCCATGTCGGTCGTGGCGCTGTTTATCCGCGCGATTTTCGCCCGCCTCGCCGCCGATCCCTTCAAGCCGCCCTTCATCCGTTGGGGCGGCGAACTGCACGACAAGTTCTTCCTGCCCTCCTTCGTTTGGCAGGATCTTTCCGCGATCTGCGCCGACCTGCGCGCCCACGGCATCCCGTTTGAAACCGAGTGGCTGCGCCCGCTCTGGGAGTTCCGTTTTCCCACGCTCGGCGAATTTGTCTTCACGACCACGCCGCCCGCCACCACCCCCGCCGCCAAGTCCAAAGGCAAACCCCAAGCCGAAAGTGTCACCCACACCGTGACACTTCGTCAGGCGCTGGAAGCCTGGCCGCTGCTCGGCGAACAGCCCAACGGCGGCGGCGGCACCTCGCGTTGCGTCGACGCCAGCATGGACCGCATCGAGGTCTCCGTGAGCGATCCCGCGCTCCTCGAAACCGGCCTGCTTCTCGTCAACGGCCTGACCTGCGAATTCCGTCCGCTAGACAGCTCCGAGATCAAAGCTACTAGCTCGCAGCTTCAAACGCCGGCCGCTGCCGCCGGCGTGCGTTACCGGGCGTTTTTCTTAAACCCCGCGCTCCACCCGCACATCCCGGTGCATGCGCCCTTGCTCATCGAGTGGGTCGACAAAGCCACGTTTGCCGTCGTCGCCGCCGCACGCTGGCACGTGTGGAACCCGCGCAGCGAATCCTACACCGACCGTCCCATGACGCCAGACCTGGCGAAACGCCGCTTTAACGACCGCTGGGAAGCCTGGCCGCAGACAGTCGGTCAGCCGCGCATGATCATGAAAGTCGATTTCCCTCCCGAAGGCCGCCACACACTCGACCTGCGCCGCTACCCGGCGCAGGCGCGCTAACGCCAACTCCCGACCAAGACCTCGTTTAATAGGGAGCATAACACGTCCACGTTTCATCCGTTTCCGCCACACCAGGTGGCGGAGACTTCCTGCCTGCTTCCGGTTCTTGCCTGCGTCGAAACCCAAGCAGACTGGACGCCTGCGCTACTTTGCAGCCCGCGATTCAGGCCTACGACCAGGGGCGCAACTTCCCGCCCAGTTGGCAGCGCCTGACCGCAACCGGCCCCATGCCCTCCACCACCACGGCAAGGCTGTGCCGTGCATCAACGCCCCCAGTCCCCAGCCACCAGCCGCCCCGCACATCCCGCGCCTGCGGGTCGTCCAACCACACCACCGGCGGCTCCACGTTTAGGCTGACGCTAAAACTTTGCGGAGAACGCCCCAAACCCACCCCGAGCGCCTTTAAATAGGCCTCCTTGCGCGTCCACCCCTCGTAAAAACCGCGCCCGCGCTGCTCCGCTGGCAACGCCTGCCACGCTGCGATTTCCCCAGCCGAAAAAAACTGCCGCACCAGTGGCTCCACGTCTTCGGCCACCCGGTGCTCGATGTCCACACCCACCCGCGCGCCGAGGGTGACCGCCAACACGATCCACTCCGCAGAATACGTGAGGTTAAACCGCACCGCCTCCACGCCGTCGCCAGCAGGACCACCGAGCTCCACCGCGCCGGAGGCTGTGGTGATCAACGGCAGCAACGCCGCCTCCACGCGGCAATAATGCGACAAGAGCAACCGCGTTAACCCACGCCCCGCGCCGCGCCTCCGCCGATCAGCCGGGTGCCGCAAAAGCGCCAAGCGCCCCCGCTCCTCCGCACTGAGCCACCCCAGCCACGGGGCGCCCACCGCCTGCACCGAAACCTCAGCCGCAGCGCGCCACGGCAGACGCCAAAGGTGCACCTCGCCGCGCTGCAATAGCGGGGGTGCCGTCTCGGTCACCCAAAGCGAACGCATGCCGGCACAATCCATTACCCACGTTAGCGCCGGGGCCGTTGGTTAAACAAAAAAAATTATCTAGGAGATCACCCCATACCGTGCCACCTCGGAGTGAGCGGACATAAACTGGGTGGGAACGTGACCAAGTGGGGCCCCACTCCTGGCAAGGAACCGCCCCCGGCGGCCGTCCTCTAATCGCACCATGCACGTTTTAGGGGGCGCACCTCCCGGCTTGGTCATCGTTCACGCCATCCCCGGCCCGCCGCCGGCGGGCACGCGGCTGCGCATCCTCCACACCGATACCGACGACCTTGAAAACCCCCTGCGGGGCGGCCAACCGGTGCGCACCTTCGCGGTCAACTCCCGCCTCGCCGCGCGCCACGAGATCACCGTGCTCACCTCGGTTTACCCGGGCTGCCGCCGACGCCTCAGCCGCAATGGCGTCGCCTACCGTCGGCTCGGGTTGCGCCTGCCCGGCTTCGGACTGTCCCCGCACCTTTCGTTCCTGGCCCGGCTAGGTCCGGCAGTGCGCGCGCTTGAACACGATTTGGTGGTGGAAGAATTCACCCCGCCGGTGGGCTTCTGCGGCCTGCCTTGGTGGACGCAGAAACCGGTCGTGCTGGTGGTGCAGTGGTACTTTTTTGCGCAATGGGAACGGCGTTACCACCTGCCCTTCGCCCGCTGGATGCGCGCCCTGGCCCGCCGCGAGCGTTACCGCCACGTCATCGTCCAATCCGAAGCCATGCGCCGCGAGGTCGCCCCGTTGTTCCCCCGGGCCAAAATCCGCGTCATTCCCTGCGGCCTGGACGACGACGCCTTTGTCGCATCCGCCGCAACCCAACACGCCCCCGGCCGCGGCCTCGCTTTCGCCAGCCCCACCGAGACCGCCGGAACCGCCGTCGCTTACGTACTGTTCCTCGGCCGCCTCGATCTGGAGCACAAGGGACTCGACCTGCTCATGCAGGCGTGGCGGGAAACCTGCGTCGGCGCGCAGGTGCCGCTGATCCTCGCCGGTGAAGGCCCAGCGCGCGGCTGGCTGGAGGCGTTTATCAACCGTGCAAACCTAGGCCCTCTCGTCACGTTAGCCGGGCGGGTCGAGGGGCCGGCGAAGACCCGGCTGCTGGCGGGCGCCCGGTTGGTGGTGATGCCCTCGCGCTACGAGACGTTTGGCATCACCGCGCTGGAGGCGATGGCGGCCTCACGCCCGCTGGTGTGTTTCGACATCCCGCACCTCAACGAACTCGCCCGCGCACCGTGGGCCGAGCTCATCACCCGCAGCGGCGACAACCCGACCGATGCGGCGGCGCTGGGTCAGGCGGTACTCGCGCTGTGGGGCCAACCGGAGCACGCCCGCGCCATGGGTGCCCGCGGCCACGCTCAGGCCCAAGCCTACCGGTGGGACGCCATCGCCCGCCAGCAGGAGGAATTTTACCGGGAAGCCCTTTCCGACCACTATGAAAACGCTTAAAATCGCCGTTTATTACCCCTGGATTTACCTGAAGGGCGGCATCGAACGGTCGATGGCTGCCCTCATTTCGCGCAGTCGCCACGACTGGACGATCTTCACCAATCGCTACGAACCGGCCAACACCTTCGCGGAATTCGCCCAGTTCAAGGTCGTGCCGATCGGTTCGATCAGCGTGCGGCGCAACATGGCCGAGGTGATGAAGTCGACCTGGCGCATCCTGACCACGCGCCTGCCGCTCGACGAGTTTGACGCCTACGTGGTTTGGTGCGACGGGCTCGGCCCGCTGACGCTGTTTCGCAACCACTCCATCCCGAGTTTTTGCATCTGCTCGACCCCGTTGCGCGCGGTCTACGACCCGGCCTACGCCAGGGAGGCGCTCCGCCGCCGCCGCCTGCTCGCCAACCTCGCCTTCTTCGGCCTGCGCGGGGCTTTTAAGCTAGTGGACCGGCTGGCGTGGCGCCGCTTCGACGGCGTGGTGGCGACCAGCTGCGAGGTGAAGGAACGCATCGTTAACAACCTACTATACCCCAACGACCACCGCATGATCCTGCTCCACCCCGGCATCGATGTCGGTGACGCTCCGTCGATGGTCGCGTACGAACCGTTTTTTTTGGTGCCGGGCCGGATCGCTTGGACCAAGAACCTGCAACTGGCTATCGAAGCGTTCATTGCCTCCGGTTTGCAGGCGCCCTGGCGCTTGGTGATCGCGGGTTTTGTGGACAGCAAAAGCCACACGTACTTCGCCGAACTCAAGCAACGCGTCGCCGGCCACCCTCGGGTCGAGTTTATCGAAAACCCCTCCGACGAGGTCCTGCACCGGCTTTACTCGACCACTTACGCGGTGCTCTTCCCGCCGCTCAACGAAGACTGGGGCATCGCCGTGCTCGAAGGTATGCTGCGGGCCAAGCCGGTGGTGGCCAACGCCAGCGGCGGGCCGTTGGAAAGCGTGAGCCACGGGGTGACCGGCTGGCTGTTGCAGCCCAAAGTCGACCAATGGGCCGAACGCCTGCGCCAGTTGGCGGAACAACCGGACGTCGTGCGCGAGAGCGGCCTGATCGCCCGCCGAAAGGTCCAGGCCTACGACTGGCGCCACTTCGTCGCTGGGGTGGATAACCTGATCGAAGCAGGTGTTAACCGCCATGCCGCACCCAGCACCGAATCCAGCGCGCCCTGTCACATCCCGCTCGCGCCATCGTGAGCGCCCCAACCCGCGCGTTCACCCCAGCCCCTCCCGTGTATGTCCAAACCGCCCTTCGATATCG
>JBIIMH010000105.1:0-6494 GCA_044338095.1 Rariglobus sp.
TTCGAGGGGCGCGCCAGCATTTTTTTGCGCCTGCTTTCGTCATAGAGCGCCCCGTCGAAACCGGCGCCAAGATCCGCCTGATATCCAGACACTTCGTGCGAGCCCGGGATGCGTTTCGTGCGGAACTGCACTCCGCCGTTCACAAATCCCTGCGTGCCCTCCAGTTTCCACCTGAGATTCAACTCGAAGTCCGCAAACTCCTTCGTCGTAGCGAGGAAATCGTTATTCACCTGCGGCGTCTCCAAAGTGCCGGCGACGAGCGCACCGTCCTCGATGCGCCACGTCCCTCTCGTGTCGCCCTCCCAACCGGTAAAAGTCTGGCCGTCGAAGAGCGGCGTTTCGGCAGCCGGAGAGAGTGCCGCCAGAACCAGAGAGGTGATGAGTGTGATGGAATATTTCATGGATAGAAGAAGTGGGTATGGGATGCTCTGGTTCACTGCTGCCGGGCGGACGTCGCGTCCGCACGAAAGGGAGCGGAGGGAAGGCCTGCGGCGTTGTAGAGGTTGCAGCCTCCGGGGTTATTGGCCCAGGCGTAGCGGACCGCGGTCGGCTGCGTGACTTCGGGGCTGCTGACAAGCACCGTATCCCCGTCGATCTTGGCATCCGCCCAAACGAACCTTTTGTCCGCACCCGCGAGCGCGAAGTGTTTCGGCGGACCGTCCTTTGAAGAGAGTCCTGCGGCGTGCGTGAACTTCACGCGCATCGCCGCGCCCTCCACCGTCATCGAATCAAAGCGGGGGCCGCTCGACTCGACGGACTGGCCATAGACCTTCTCGAGGGCCACCAGGGCGAGGCGTTTTCCGACACCCTGTTTGTTGGGAGGATGGATGGTGTGGGCGCTGCCCAAGTCCATGCCGGTGGCGATTCCACAATGAGGCAAGGCCTCGGAGACCCGCATCTGCGCCTCGCGCAGGAACGGCCACTTTTCCGGAACGTTTGGGTCCTGCGCCGGAGCGCCATCGTTTACGAGTTGCTGGATGATGAAGGGGAAGCTCCCCTGCTTCCACTGCGCACGCCAGTCGGCGATCATCACTGAAAGCAGGTTCCGATACTCGTCTGCGCGGGGCGTGTTGCTTTCCCCCTGACACCAGATCGCACCCTTGATGGCGAAGGGCACGAGCGGGGCGATCATGCCGTTGTAGAGTGCGGCGGATACGTCGCGGAAAGGAAGCGTGTTGGGCCTGGGGCGGGTTCTGAGCGCGTCGTCCGACAGCGGGGGGAAGAGCGTCTCTGTCTTCATCCTCCCATTCCTGTCGTGCGCACCGGGATCACTGAACGCCAACCCGAGTGGGTTGCCGCTGACGCCGACTCCGGACGTTTGGGTCGCGGCAACGATCCGGACGGCAATGACGTTGCGGCCCGCCTTCGCGAGGTTGCCGGGCATCCAGTAGCCGCGCTGCGTGTTGTAGAACTCGGGCGCCTCGTCACTCGCACGCCCCACTTCCACACCGTTGAAGAAGGCGGTGTCGTATTGTTCGTTCAGCCAGTCCAGCGTCAGCCGGATTGGCTTTCCGGCGGCGCTGTCCGGCAACACGACCTCCTTGCGCACCCAGAAAACTCCGCCGGATGGGGCCCCGAGCTGCCCCCATGTGGCGGGCAATGTGACAGGCGCCCAGTCCGACGTCTCCAGCGAGGGATCCGCCCAGCCCCGCGCGTGTTCGGCGATCGGCGGCGGGCTCACTCCCCACTGTTTCTCCCACGCTTCGCGGTGCCCGGCGAATCGACGGTTATCCTCCTCCTGGGATTTGATCTGCGCGATCTCGTTTCCGGCGCGTTCGATCCAGGCGGGCGCTGCGCTGAGCGCATCCAGGCGGGTCCACGCTTCCGCCCGCGTTGCCCCATAGGAGCTGTGCAGTAGCCCGACCGGCACACCCAGCTCACGATGGATCTCCCTGCCGAAGAAATAGGAAACGGCTGAAAAACCGGCAACGGACTCCGGCGCGCACGCGGTCCAGCCGCCTTTGACGTCACTCAGCGGTTCCAGCGCCGGATTTCGCGCGACGGAGAACATCCGGATCGGATCGAACTTCGCCGAAGCAATCTCCTTTTCGGCGTCCGCAGCCTCGCGAACCGACATACCCATGTTCGACTGCCCCGAACAAAGCCACACGTCGCCGACCAGCACGTCGTGGATCACGCGCCCGCACACCGTCAACTCACGCGGCGCGGCACTCGCCGGGAGGGGATCGAGTTTTACCATCCACTCACCTTTCTCGTCGGCCGTTGTGGACTTCTTCTGCCCGGCAAACTCGACCTGGATTTCGTCGCCCGGCCGCGCCCAACCCCAGACGGGCTCCGCGGCATCGCGCTGCAGGACCATGTGGTCGGTGAACAGCGCAGGCAGCTTCACTTCAGAACCGTGACCAGCCAGCTCCGCCGAGAACAGGGCCGCTGAAAGGAGGATCCAATTGGACTTCATCATCGGGTAACCGGTGTAAACTGCGTCGGATGCTGTGCCGCCGCTCAGTTATTTGGTGAGGAACAGATCACTCCGCACGATGGCGTCGATCAAAGAGCGGATGCCGTGGTTGTTCGCCCTGGTTTGCGACAGGATGCCGGCGATTTCGCGGCGGTCGGAGTAGTGGGGCTCGGCGCCGGTCGCATACATGAGAAGCTGCCGCACCATGTTGGCGGCTAGGCCGTCGGGGTTCCCCGCCACCAGCGCCTGAAAGTCCGCGAGATCCCTGAAGGCCTCGCCGCCGGGCAGCTGCCCGGACGGATCGACGGGTTGGTTGAGGCGGACACGCGGGTTCCAGCCGGACGCGAAATTGAAGGAGACCGTCGCCTCGCCGGCAGCGAGTGAGCGGTAATGATCGCGGAACCCGCCGATCACATCGAAGCGCTCCAAGGCGAAGCCGGGTGGGTCCATTTTTGCGTGGCACCCGGCGCAGCTCGCGTCGGCGCGATGCTTCTCGAGCTGCTCCCGGATCGTCTTCGCGCCGCGCGTGTCGGGATCGATCGCCGGCACCCCGGCGGGCGGCGGTGGTATGGGGTTTCCGAGGATGCGCTCGTTGATCCACGCTCCACGCGTGACGGGCGAGGTGTTCGTGCCGTTTGCGGTGACTTTCAGCACGGCGGCTTGGGTGAGGAAGGGGCCCCGCGGACTGCCTAGCGGCAGCGGCACCCGGCGGATGTAGCTGCCGGTGACGCCCGGAACGCCGTAAAACTCCGCAAGGCTTTGATTGAGCATGCCAAAGTCGGCTTTCACCAGGTGTGTGACGCTCAGATCCTTCGTGATCAGCTCCCGCAGATAGGCCCGGGTCTCCAGGAGCATGCTGTGTTTGAGATGCTCGCGCGCTTCGGGGTAGATCCGCGTGTCGGGCTGGGTGGCGTCGATCTTCCGCAGGTCAAGCCATTGATCCGCGAAGTCCGTGATGAAACGCTCCGAACGAGGGTCTGCGAGGAGGCGTTCGGTCTGCTTGTGCAGGATTTCCGGCAGGTGCAGTCGGCCCTCGCTGGCAAGGCCGCGGAGTTCTTCATCCGGGATGCTGTTCCAGAACCAAAGGGCGAGGCGGTCGGCAATGGCGTGGTCGCTGAGGCGCATGCGCGTCGGATGGTCCACCGCCGCCGCGGTGTCGCGCTCCGCGACTGCGGCGTCCCCTACGAAAAGGAAGTCGGTCGAGCAAAGAGCCGCCTTGTATGCTTCCTTCATGGCGTCCTCGAAGCAAGCCCGCCCCTCCAGCTCGCGCATGACGATTTGCACGTAGTCCCGCACCTCCTCGGGAGGCACGGGACGCCGGAATGCGCGCGGGAGAAACTGCGCCAGGAGGCGCGCCGCGTCCTCACGCGGACGGTCGCTGCCGACGCTTTCCAGAGGCGGCTCCATCTCGTCCTTTCGCAGGTCCCTGTTGGTCGGGCGCGAGGAGGCCGTGTGCGAGCGCTGCCGCACCTTGCCGCGCTTCGGCGGGATGCTCCCGCCCTCCTCGGAAAGGGCGCGGATCGGCAGGTCGCCGAAGAGGGCCGTGTGGCTCCGCGGCGGCCATTGCTCAAAGATGGGGCCTTCCACCTCGAACCAATCGAGTGCGATGCCGGGCCCGGAATAAACCGCGCAGGAACCACGGGCCCCGGAGACCCACCGGCCGCCGATCTTTTCGTAACCCGTGGGAGTGCCCATTTCAAAGAGCAGCTCCTCGTTCACATCCAACCACCCGGTATATTCGTGGACCCGGCTCTCCAGCGAGGGCACGTCGAACATGCCGAGCCTGCGGGAGGAGGAATGAATAAAGCGGGGCCCGTCGGCTGGCAGCCAGACGGAGAGCATGAATGACTCGTTTCGAAGCGGCTTGCCCACGGCACCGCGATCCCACCAGAAACCCCATGCGGAGGCGCGGATACGATACGTTCCCGCATAGACAGGAGAGAACTGGAGCGAAGTGACGAACGTGCGCTCAGACGGCCCGGTGAAATAACCGACGGCGTGATGGTATTCGCGCAGGCGATTGCCAAGCTCCTGGCGTCGGCGCTTGAGGTTGGCATCCCCCTGCTGCCCCCACAGCATTTCCTCGGCATCGGGCAACGGCAGAAAAGGATCGAACTCCTTGCCCTTGAGCAGCACGGCATCGCCTCGGGCGACCCAATTCCACGTCTCCGAACCCGTGGCCGCCCCATAACGCTCGTTCAGCACCGGCGGCGGGGTACTGCGCGTCGCGATCGCAGCGGTAAGAGCGACGTCCGCGGCGTCCATGAAGAGGTTGAGATGGACATTGGAGAGATCCAGCGCCTGGCCGATCTTGTTGTATCCGTGGCGACGCTCGTCCTCGGGCAGCAGATGTTTGAGGCGCAGACCCGGCAGATGCAGCAGGTCGCGCAAAGCGTTCTCATACTCCTGCGCGGTCAGGCGCCGATAGAGCGAGCGGCCCGCCCCCGCGATCCGTGCCGCATCTGCGTTGTGCAGCTGTTCATCCAGCAGCTTCAGGGTCTCGGCGTTCTCGCCCTCCGAAGGACGTTCCCGGCGCGACTTCGGCGGCATCTCGCCCGCGGCAATGCGGTCATACACGTGCGCCCACACGTTGAATGTCTGCGAGGTATTGAACTGCAGCGGCAAAGCCTCCAGATCGAGTCCGCCCTTTTTCGTGCTCGAATCGTGGCAGTCGAAGCAATGCTTCTCGAGATAGCCGCTCATGTCGGACGCTTCGGCGCTCAGAATGCCGAGAGATAGGAAGATGAGGATCGGTATGCGTATCATGATGGGAGGAATGGGAGAGGCCCAGGGTGGTTCGGATTCACTCAGTGCCAATGTGTGTGTGGACGGCCTTCCCTCTGGCTCGGCGCAGGAGGGTTCACACGGGAGATGGGACGGTTTCCGGATTTCCCACAGTGAATGCTGGCCAGAGCTGTTATTTGAGTTCCTTGAGCTGGATGTCTTTGAAGGACACTTTCATCGGTTTCCCAGCGTGGATCTGCAAACCGATGCGCCCCGAGAGAGCCCGCTTGGCCTCATCGTCATCGGTGAGTTCACACACCGTCTCCCCGTTGACGCTCTGCACGATTTGGTTGCCTTTCGCGATGATGACCAGCTCCTGCCATTCGCCGCGATCCAGGGCTTTGGTGATGTTCCCCACCTCGTTGATCTGACCCACCACCCCCTTTTTGCCGTCCTTGTCATAAACGGCTTTCTCCCCTCCCAAGGCCATCTGGCCCCTGCCCTCCCTTTCGCTGTAAATCTTGCCCGTGCAGTTCTTCGGGTCCGCCCGGTCATAAGCCGGTATCCGAACATCACACTGGTAACCCGCCAAGGCCCAGTCGCCCAGATCCCTGCTCCGGTACTGTACGCCCGAATTGCCGGATTCGATTTTCACGGAGGCGCGGAGTTCGAAGTCCCCCAGCGCGCCCCCTTTCCAGATGAGAAACGTGTTCCCCTTGGTGACCTTCTCAAGAGTTGTCTGGCCGACAATCACTCCATCCTGAACGGACCAAAGCTCCGGGTTTCCATCCCAGCCGGTGAGATCTTTGCCGTTAAAGAGCGTTTTAAAACCGCCCGAGTCCGTCGCGGTGGCGACCACGGGGAGAAACACCGCAGCGACCAGCGTGCTGAGGATCAGGTTGGAGAGAGTTTGCTTCAACATAGGGAATGGATTGGAGGGGCTGACAGGGACGAGAACTTTCATATTTCAGAGGGTTGGAGGGCGATGAACGGCGCCGTATATGGGGGGCGCCCATCATTGCGTGTCGCGGAGAGGCGTTCCCCGGCGGCAAGGCGATCCCCGCCGAGCGCCCGCACGTCGCGGGAATTCGCCGCATCGGCTGCGGCAAGCGTGTCCCGAACAGAGGAACAAAGCGCGAGAAGCCCCGGGAGAACAAAGGCGCGGTTCATACAAGCTCCAGTCCGCTGAGAGTTCCGGTGCTTGAGGAGAACGCATCGCGCTCGAGCCCCATGTGTTGGAGCATGGACACGAAGAGATTGCAGAGCGGCGTGTTGTTTTTGAGGTCGTGTTGCAGATGTTGACCGTGCCGGAACCGCCCGCCCGCGAGCAGGATTGGCAGGTTCACGTTCG
>JBIIMH010000106.1:0-6483 GCA_044338095.1 Rariglobus sp.
CGGCTCCGGAGCCGGGGGCCAAATTCATGAACACAGTGCTAGGCGGCCGATTTGCCCGAAGGAAGTTTTAAACCGCACGCGCCAAGGGGTTGGGGCGTGGGCCGGCGGAGGAGGCCGGAGGGCCGTCCTCCGTGTCGGCTGTGGCCGAAAAGTAGCGCAGACTTCCAGTCTGCTTTGAGCGTAAAGCAAATGCAGGCTGGGAAGCCTGCGCTACTTTTCCCGCGCCGGTCCACACGGCGGCGGACCGGCGCGGAACGCTGGGGCTTTAGCCCAACGGGGTCTGGCGCATGTCGCCGGTGCGCAGGAACTGTTCGTGGAAGGCGAAGGCGCGGCTGAGCGTCTGCGGGGTTTGGCCCTGCTTGGACATCTCGTAGTAGTGCTGGAGCAGGTCGTGGAACTGGGGATGCGCGCACTTTTGGATGATCAACTGGGCGCGCTCGTTGGGGGTCTTGCCGCGCAGGTCGGCCACGCCGTTTTCGGTGACGACGACCTGTACCGAGTGCTCGCTGTGGTCCATGTGCGAAACCAGCGGCACGATGGTGCTGATCTTGCCGCCCTTGGCCGACGACGGGCAGGTGAAGATCGAGATGTGCGCGTTGCGGGTGAAATCGCCCGAGCCGCCGATGCCGTTCATCAGGTTGCTGCCCATGATGTGCGTCGAGTTGATGTTACCAAAAATGTCCACCTCGATGGCGGTATTGATGGTGATGATACCCAGACGGCGGACGATCTCGGGGTTGTTGGTGATCTCCTGCGGGCGGAGCAGAATGCGGGAGCGGAAAAACTCCAGGTCGTCGTAGAACTTGAGCAACACGTCCTTGGCGATGGTGAGCGAGGTACCGGTGGCGAACTTCACCTTGCCCGAGCGAACCAGCTGGATGACCGAGTCCTGGATGACCTCGGAGTACATCTCGAAGGCGGGAATGCCGGGGTGCGCGCCGAGGCTGCCGAGAACGGCGTTGGCGATGTTGCCCACGCCGGATTGGATGGGCAGGAATTGCTTGGGGATGCGGCCGGCGTGGAGCTCCCCGGCGATGAACTCGGCTACATTGTTGCCGATGCGCTCGGTGGTCTCGTCGGAGGGTTCGAAGCCACCGTTTTCGTCGGGCATGTCGCTGTAGACGATGCCGACGATTTTGCTCGGATCAATCTTCACGGTCGGCGTGCCGATGCGGTCGGACGGACGCAGAATCGGGATGGGTTGGCGGAAGGGCGGGTCCATCGGCTCATAGATGTCGTGGAAACCGCGCAGGTTGGGCGAATGGAAGCGGTTGACCTCGATGATGACCTTCTTGGCGCAACGCAGGAAAGTGGGGGAGGCGCCGACCGAGGTGGTCAGGGTGATCTCGCCGGAGGGAGAGACGTCGCTGGCCTCGACGATGGCCCAATCGATGTCGCCGAGGAAGCCGCTGCGCACCTGTTGCGGCAGGTGGGAAAGGTGCATGTCAAAAAACCGGGTGCGGCCGGCGTTGATGCTTTCGCGCAGGGATTTGTTGCTCTGGTAAGGGGTGCGCCAGGAGATGGCGTCGGCGCGGGCCAATTCGCCGTCGAGCGAGTCGCCGGTGGAGGCGCCGGAGACGATCGCGACCTTGAAGGGGCGTCCGGCCTCGTGTTCGGCGCGGGCACGCGCGGCAAGGGCGCGAGGCACGACTTTGGCGGCGCCTGCGGGAGTGAAACCACTCACGCCAAGGGTCTGGCCATTTTGGATCAGGGCAGCGGCCTCATCGGCCGTCAGAGTAACAAAGGGAATGCTCATGGGTCTGCGAAGAGCCTACCTACTTCCCTGCATAAGAGCCAATCGCACCTTGGCAATGCCTGCGCATGAATTGCGTCAGCAAGCGGACGGCAGGCTTGCGGCAGAGCCAAATGGCGGCACGTTTGCCCACTTTACGCGCATTATGAAAAAACTCCTGATCATTCTCGGCAGCTTGCTCGCACTCATGCTGATCGGCGGCGTCATCGCCTCCTTTTTTCTCGGCTCCATCGTCACCAAAGGGGTCAACACCTTCGCGCCGAAGGTCACGGGAACGCCGGTTACGCTGGAGAGCGCCTCGATCTCGCCGTTCACCGGCTCGGGCACGCTCAACGGCCTGGTCGTGGGCAACACCCCGGCGTGGAAAAGCCCCAAGGCATTCTCCTTTGCCAAGGTCCATGTGAGTGTCGCCCCGCTGTCGTTGGTCGGCGACCGCATCATTGTTAAAGAGGTGCTCATCGACGGCCCTGAGTTCGTTTACGAAACCAACTTCGTTCGCGACAACATCAAGGATCTGTTGGCCAACATCGATAAATTCACCCGTGAAATGATCGGCGAAACACCCGCGACTCCGGCCGAGCAGCCCGCCCCAGCCGGCGGTAAACCGCTCAAGTTCGAGGTGAAGAAGTTCCGCCTGCAAAATGTCAAAGTCACCGTTGGAGTTGGTGGTGCGGCGCTGACCCTGCCTCTGCCGCCGATCACATTGACCGACCTGGGCACCGCCGAGGGCGGCATCACCCCCGATCAGATTGCGACCAAGGTGCTGACGAATGTCTTGGGCGAAATCACTACGGCGGTGGGCGATTCATTGCTTAAGGGTGGCAACAAGGGCGGCGAGGCCACCACGAACGCGGCCAAGGCTGCGACCGAGGGCCTGAAAAAACTCTTCGGCGGCAATAAATAAGCCAGTTGGAGATGTGAAGCGGGCGGCGGAGACGCGGACGATCGCGATTGCGGAGGGACGACCTCCGTGTCGTCCGCGTTTCGAAAAAGTAGCGCAGACATCCAGTCTGCTTCGCCGACCGTTAGGGCAAGTGCCCGAGGCAGACTTGGAAGTCTGCGCTACTTTTTCCATGCCAGTCCACACGGCGGTGGTCCCGCCCCGCCAAACAGCGCCCGAAGGCGCCTCCATCGTGCGGCGGAATCGCCGGGTTAACGCCGCCCGCGCCGCTGGCGGTGCGGGGTGGAGGCGGGTGCTTCCCATGCCGCGATGGTTTCGTTGAGGTAGGCGAGGTGGCGCTTCAGTTGTTCGTAGTCGCCGCGCAGACCGGCTTCGATGTTGCGCAACAGCTGCGGGCGCTTGTTTTCCGCCAGGCTGAAGCGCCAAGCGGGCATTTTGCGGTAATCGCGCAGCTTGCGCTCGGTGTCGCGGCGTGCCGCATCCAGTTCGGCAATCGCCCGCCGCAGCCGCCCGATTGAGGAATCGGGGCTGATCGTGTCGTTGGCGGTTTCCCAGTCGATTTCCAAGCGGGCCAGCCAGTCCGCGTCGCGGGCAGCCCAGGCTTGCTGGACTTCGTGCCAGAGCCGTTCGCGCGCAGGGGTCCACTCGCCGCCGCGATCGGGGTGAAGTTGCTGCACGAGCCGGCGATAAATCTCTTTGGCCTCACCGTGGTCGGCTTGTGAGCGGTTCGGGCGGCGCTCGCCGCCGAAAGGCGAGGCGTCGTCGTCACCCTCATCACCGAAAAGGCCTTTGAAGAAATCCTCGAATTCGTCGTCCGATTCGTCGGGTTGGGCGGGGTCGCCGTGCGGTCGCCGCGAGTCGTTGTCGGCCGGTTCGGGCTGGGGGTGGGCGCGTTCGTAGGCCTCGGGGTCGGCCTCGTATTCGCGCTGCTCGCGCCAGATTTTTTTAACCGAGCGGCCGGTCATGGCGGCTGCGTATTGGGCCTGTTCTACGTTGCGGCCTTTGCGCTCCACTTCGGCGCTGAGTTCACGAAGGGCGGTGACGAGTTGGGGGAATGTCCCGTGCAGCCAAGCATTGAAGGCGGGGGTGTCGGTTTGTTCGTGGCGGTGGAGGTCGCGGGCGGCCTTTTCGACGCGTTTGCGCGCGGCATGGAAAGCGGCCCACACAGCGTTCTGGAGCGGGCGGTTGTCGATGACGATCAGCAGCCGACAACGTGAAAGACGCACGCGTGCCGGGCCGGGCGGTGGGTAAAAGGCGGCCGTCTGACGGGCGCTGTGGCGCGGGCGTTTCATTTTTTAGGGATAATAGGAGGCTCTGCGTAACCAAACGAAGCGGTCGATCTGGAGCATTTTAAGTAGCCAGATACGCCAAAAAGTAGCGCAGACTTCCAGTCTGCTTTGAGCGTAAAGCAAATGCAGGCTGGGAAGCCTGCGCTACTTAGCGGAGTCATCAGGTCTTGCCGGTGAGTGCGGCGATTTTTTCGCGCAGGTGGGTGGATCGGTCGCGCGCCTCGTTGTTGCGCACCGCCATGCCGTAAGCGGCCGGTTCACCGACGATGAACACTTTCTTTTTGCCTCGGGTGATGGCGGTGTAGAGCAGGTTGCGCTGGAGCATCATGAAGTGGCCCTTGAGCAGCGGAACGATCACCACCGGGTATTCGCTGCCCTGCGACTTGTGGATGCTGATCGCGTAGGCGGGCGCCAAATTGCCGAATTCGCCGCGGTCAAACACGTGCTCGTCACCGTCGAACTTCGCGGTGAGCGTGCCGGCCTCGGTGTCGACGGAGAGGATCGCCCCAATGTCGCCGTTGAACAGGCTCTTGTCGTAGTTGTTTTTGAGCTGGATGACTTTGTCGCCGGGACGGTATTCGCCGTGCGGGCCGCGCAGGCCCTTGGCGTGGGGATTGAGCGCGGCCTGGAGCTGCACGTTGAGGTTGCTCACCCCGGCGACGCCTTTGTGCATGGGCGCGAGAATCTGCACGTCGCCAATGGGTTTGAACCACGGGTAGTGCGCGGGGATAAACTCGGTGCACAGCTGGATGGTTTTGCGCACGCAGTCCTCGGCCGACTCGGCGACGATGAACGTGAGGTCGCTCCAGGCCTGGGCGGCTGCCACCTCGTTGACCGAGGGCGGCAGCGCGGGCTCGCCGGCGTTGATCGCGTGGGCGGTGGTGACGATCTGGCTCTGGCCTTTTTGGCGATAGATGACGTTGAGGCGGGTGACCGGCACCTGTTGCGTGGCGATGAGGTCCTTGAGGACGTTGCCCGCGCCAACCGAGGGCAACTGATCAATGTCGCCGACCAGCAGCAGGTGGGCGCGCGAGGGCACGGCCTGGAGCAGGGCGGAGGCGAGGCGGGTGTCGAGCATCGAGGCCTCGTCGACGATGAGAAAGTCGGTGGCGAGGGGCTGGTGTTCGTTGGCGACAAAGCCGCCCTTGGATGGATCGAACTTGAGCAGGCGGTGGATGGTGGACGCGAAGCCGCCGGTGGTCTCGGCGAGGCGCTGGGCGGCGCGGCCGGTGGGCGCGGCCAGGTGCACACGCACCTTCTTGGCTTTGAGGATTTCGACCAGCGCGCGAAGGATCGTAGTTTTCCCGGTTCCCGGTCCGCCGGTGAGAATCGAGAACTTCGATACGAGCGCGTTCTTAAGACCGACGCGCTGCTGGTCGGCGAAGGCGAAACCGGCTTTTTTCTCGGCCCATTCCACCGCGGCGTCGGCCTTGATCGGCGGCAGCCCGCTGCCGACTTTGCCCAAACGCACGACGGTGGCGGAGATCTTTTGCTCGGCGCGGTCGTTGACGGGTAATTGCAACAGCGCGGAGCCGGGCAGCGGGTTGTCCACGCCGGCGGGGGCGTGGCTCACCAACTGGCGGGCGTCGACCAGGGCCACAAGGCGCGCTTCGAGGAAACGCGCCTCGGTTTCCAGCAGCGGGGTGGCGTAGTCGACCAGATCGGCCTCGCGCAGCGCGGTGTGGCCCTCCTCCTGGAGCGTCTCCATGGCGAAGAGCAGGCCGGCGTCGAGGCGCGGCGGGGCGTCGTTGGCGTAGCCCAGGTTGATGGCTATGCGGTCGGCGGTTTTGAAGCCGATGCCGTCGATCTCGCGGGCGACGCGGTACGGCTCGGTGGTGAGCACGCGTTTGGCCTCGGTGCCGTATTTGTTGATCAACTTCACGCACTGGCCGGTGGTGACGCCGTAGGTTTGCAGGAAAATGTAGAGCTCGCGGAAGGCGCGCTGGTCGTCCCAGGCCTTCTTGATGGCGGTGGCGCGTTTTTTGCCGATGCCGGGCACGTCGCGCAGTTTGCCCGATTCCTGGCTGAGAACGTGGAAGGTGGCGGTGCCGAAGGCGTCGACGATCTTGTTGGCGTAGGCGCGGCCGATGCCCTCGACCAGGCCGCTGCCGAGGTATTTGCGGATGCCGTAGACGCTGGAGGGCAGCTCGGAGCGGAAGCCGTCGATTTTGAATTGGTCGCCGTGCTGGGCGTGTTTGGTCCAGGTGCCGCGCAGGTGGAGGGTTTCGCCGCATTGGACGCCGGGCAGCGCGCCGGTGATGGTGACCTTCGCCTCCTTGCCCTCGGCGGAGTCAGGACGGAAGTCCGCGATCGTGTAGTGGTTCTCCTCGTTGAAGAAGATAATGCGTTCAAGAACGCCGGTCAGGGTGTCGGAATTGGCAGGAGCGGAGGCCACGTGGGGCGAAGAAGAACACCGCTTCCGCCGAAAAATCAAACGCTGGCGCTCAGGGAATAATCTCAGCGGCGAATGCGGAAACGGAATTTAAACGCAAAGTTCGCAAAGACCGCAAAGGGCCTCCCCTGTGCACGCTTGTCCTTGG
>JBIIMH010000107.1:0-6442 GCA_044338095.1 Rariglobus sp.
CTACCCGTGCCGCGCTTGGCATTTTCCGCATCCGTGCGTTTCGCACTCAATGCGTGCCTGCTGGTCGTTGGCCTCGGTTCGCCCCTCCCCTGCCCGGCGGCCGAAGCCATAACCAAAGCCAAAACCCCGAACGCCGAGTCGGCGAAACCAGTTTCCCGGTCGGTCTCCGTCGCCAGCGTTTCGGTCACTGGGGATGACGCGCCACCACCTTCGGCCGATTTATCCATGATCGAAGAAATGGCCAAGCTGGGAGCGCAGTTTGCCAAAACCAACGATGAGCCGATCGAAACCTTTACCTACGAATGCAAATACGTGCGCGCCCAGTCGCTGAAGCGGGGCGTGGAAGGTTTCCTCAGCTCCGCCGGCGCGGTCACCGCCAGCGATGAATCGGACATGATCGTGGTGGTGGACCGACGCAGCATCCTGCCGGTGTTGCGCCAGGTGGTGGAAGCCTTTGACCGGCAGGTGCCGCAAGTCCTAGTCTCGGCCCGGGTGGTGGAGTTCACCATCAACGACGGGTTTGAGAAACAGTTCAACATGGAGTTCCAGAAATTCCGTAACACGCAGGCTATTCCCAAGACGGGCAGCAGCGCGACCGGCACCGACAACTCCGCCTTCGTCAAGCGCCTGACCGACTCCTTCGTTCAACCCGGATCCGACCCCACGAACCTGCGCGGGACCGCTTCGTTCATGAGCTATGATCCCAACGATCAATCGCTGTTGAGCCTGTTCATTGAATTCATGCAATCCCAGGGCCAAGCCGAAGTCCTGTCGGCGCCCAACTTGATCATGCGCCGGGGGGTGGAGGGCAACATCATCACCGGCCAAGATGTACCGATCCAATCGATCACCCAAACCAGCGGCGGAACCACCACCGCCACCACCTTTCGGAGCGTGGGAATCAAACTGCGCGTGACCCCGGTGATGATCACCGACAATCGGATACGCCTGCAAGTGGTGCCGGAAGTTTCCAACGTGCAGGAATACACCTCCACCGGAGCCCCTTTGATTGCCGTGCGCAGCGCCACCACGGAGCTCGAAATGAAAGATGGCCAACTGGTGTCCATCGGCGGCCTGCTGCGAAAAGAAATCCGCAAAACCCAAAAGCGGGTGCCCATCCTGGCCAGCATCCCGTATTTGGGCTGGCTGTTTCGATCCAACTCGGAGTCCAGCATCGAGTCCCAACTCGTGATTTTCCTGCGGGTGAGCATCATGAAACTGGACCAAATGAATGGCGCGAGCATCCGCCCGGATGAAATCTCGAAGGAAGTAATCGAGGAGGTTGACCGGCTGAAAGAAAACCTCAAGCAGCCCAAGCCGACCCTGGGCAGCGACCTGAAAAAGTTAACGGAGTAAAGGGAGTCGTGCCCATGCCTGCGCTCTTACGATCACCCTGCCGGCGCGGTCCGCGCTTCCCGTGGCTGGGTATACTCCTGGTTCTGAGCCTCGCCGGCTGCGGCAAAAACAAAACCGCGCCGAAACCGGAAAGCCCCGCCGAAACGGAGACCCGGGCCGATCACACCTGGACCGTGCGCCAAGGGTCTTTTACCGTGGTGCTGCAGCTGGATGGAACCTTGGACGCCATCAAGCACCATGAGATTAAATGCCCGGCCGACGGCCGCCTCGGGCTGGATATCATCGAGGTGATGGCGGACCACACCCCCGTCAAAAAAGGCCAGGTCGTAGCGAGATTTTCCCCCCAGAACTATGAGCTGCGCCGCAAGGAACTGGCGCAACAACTGGAGGATGAAACCATGAACCTGCGACTGGCCGAACAGGATGCCCAGATGCAGAGCATGGCCAATCTCGCCAATTTGAAGGGCGGTAATGACGCGTTAAAGCAGGCTCAGGAGGCGTACGAGCGCTACGAGGTGCAGGACGCGCCGTTACAAAAACGGGGGTTGATCGCCGCCATTGAGGACGCCACCCAAGCCCTCGGCGACGCCCAGGAGCTCGCCCAATCCGACAAGCTCAACCTCAGTAAAGCCACGTTTCAGGATGCAGCGCAGGTCGCCCAGCTCCAAACGAAAGTGGACAGTTCAACCAAACTGCTCAACATCGCCAAGGACAAGGTGGACGCCACCAATTACAGCCTGAAAGTCTTCAAGCAGTACGATTATGGACAGAAAAAGCGGATGCTAAAACAGGGGCTGGACCGGGCGCAGATCGAGATGCAACGGCAACTGCTTCAGGCGGCCACCCGCACAGTGCAAAACCGGCGCGCGGTCGCCAAACTCGAGCGGCGAGTGCAAAAGGTGACCGAAGACCTAAGGCAGATTGACGAGTTGATTGACGGGCTGACCCTGGTGGCCCCGATTAACGGGATTTTGTCCTTGGGTAACAGCCGCCGGGGCCAAATAAAGGCCAGTCGGGAGATCATCGTGGGCACCGCGATGCGCGCCAATGAAATCCTCGGCACGATCCCCGAGCTAACCCAGTTTCTGGTGGTGATCAATATCCCTGAATTTCACCGCTCGCGGGTGCAAAAGGGCCTGCCGGCTACCATTACCGTCAGAGCCCTGCCCGGGCTTACCTTGAACGGCCAAATCACCCTGATGGCCGACATGGCCTCCAACCTGATCGATGGCGATCCGAGCAGCCCCAAGATCTACAAAACCGAATTATCCACCGACACCACCGATCCGCGGCTGATGCCCGGCATGACGGTGATGGTAGATATCCGGGTCGAACAGGTGGACCAGGTTTTATTCGTGCCCGTGGAAGCCCTCTACCTGCGCGAGGGCCGGAGTTACTGCCGGGTCCAGAAGCCCACCGGAGAAACCGAGGAACGCGAAGTGGTCAAGGGACGTTGGTCGGATCACTATGTGGAAATCGTTTCTGGGTTACAGGAAGGTGACGCCGTCCTGCTGCAGCGCATGAGCCGCAATGAAAGCTGACCCCGCGCACGATGAGCCTGATCGAACTCAAGGACATTAGCCGCCGTTACGGCGTCGGAGATCATGCCGTGCAGGCGCTCCATCCCCTGGACCTGTCGATCGAAGCCGGACAGTTCACCGCCATTTTGGGCACCTCTGGTTCGGGCAAATCCACCCTGATGAACATCCTCGGCCTGCTCGATCCACCGTCCACCGGGGCCTATTGGCTGGACGGCCGGAATGTCGCCGGCTTGGACGACAACCAGATATCCGAAATCCGAAACCGGAAGATCGGCATCGTCTTCCAGTCGTTCAACCTGTTTCCGCACTTCAACATCCTGGAAAACGTCTGTGTGCCGATGCGGTTTGCCGGCATGCCGAAAAAAGCAATGCGCGACCGCGCCGGCCTTTTGCTGGACAAAATGGGCCTGGGCAACCGGTTGACCCACCGCCCTACCCAGCTTTCCGGCGGGCAGTGTCAACGCGTGGCAATCGCCCGCGCCTTGGCCAACAACCCGCCCGTCCTCCTGGCCGATGAACCCACCGGCAACCTGGACGAAAAAACCGGCCAGGCCGTGATCCAGATTTTCCACGAACTGGTCAGCGCCCACTGCTCCGTGATCATGATCACCCACAACCCTGAATACGAACAGGAGGTCCACCGGGCCATTGTGCTGCACGACGGCCGCGTGACCCGGTCCTGAGGCAAAGCAAAACCGCACCGCCATGAACTTCCTCCACACCCTGGAAATGACCGTGCAGAACCTGGCCTGCCACGCCTTCCGGTCGATTTTGGCTTCCCTAGGCGTGGTGCTCGGCGTCGGAGCGGTCATCGCCATGCTGGCGGTCAGCGAAGGGGCCCGCGGCGACTCCCTCAAACGGATACAAACTCTGGGCGTGGATAACATTATAATCCGCTCCATTCTCACCGGCCCCAACGGGAAAAGCGGGGACTCCGCCGGAAAATCGGGTTTGGACTCATATGGCATCACGACCCGGGACTTGGAGCATATCCGCAGCTGTTTCGAAAACGTGCGACACGCCGTGCCGGTGCGCCACCTGCACAAAACGATTTATACCAACGGCCGATCCACAGACCTGAAGCTAATGGGAACGACGCCGGAATTCCTCGACGTGACGCGGTCCACCATCGCCGGCTCCCGCGGTCGCTGGCTGGCGGACCAAGACAGTGAATCACTCTCCCTCGTCTGTGTGCTGGGCACCGAGGCGGCCCGGCAATTGTTCGGCGCCACAGATCCGCTGGGCAAAAGCATCTCCGCCGGCGGTTTCAGCTTCCGCGTGGTCGGCGTGTTGGCCAACCGCCAGGGCGCGCAGATGGATGCCTCCAGCCCGCTGGAAAACATCGTTTACATCCATTTCGCCACCGCCAAGGCGCTGTTCGGCAATTTCCTGATGTCACCCGAAAGCCACCGCCTGATCCAAGTGGCGGCCGATTACGTCTATGTATCGGTGAAAGAAACCGCGCAGCTGCCCGACACCGTCGCCCGGCTGCGCGCCTATCTGGGCGCCACCCACGACACCGAAGACTGGATGCTGCTGGTGCCGCTTGAATTGCTCCAACAACAACAGGCCACCCAGCGCATGTTCACCATAGTGACCGGAGCGATTGCCGGCATTTCCCTGCTGGTCGGCGGCATAGGCATCATGAACATCATGCTGGCCAACATCTACGAACGCACCAAAGAGATTGGCACCCTCCGTGCCCTGGGCGGGAAAAAGCGCACCATCTTGCTCAACTTCATGCTCGAATCGATGGCGCTGACCGGCTGTGGCGGCGTCCTCGGGCTGCTCCTCGGGTTCGTGATTGCCTCCTTGATCGAGCGGTATGCCGGCATGCAAACCATAGTCTCACCACTGAGCGTCGCTGCCGCGCTGGTCGTATCGGTGCTCACCGGCCTCATCTTTGGCTCCTACCCCGCCTGGAAAGCTGCCAGCCTCAATCCCATCGAAGCATTACGCCGCTGAGCCGGAGGCGCATCCGCGTTATCAGGGCGACCGCCAGGTGCCCCCGATTCCGCATCTTTTTCCCTCGGACTTTTTCTCTAGGCTTCCGTCGCAACGCCCGAACAAGGAAAATGATTAGGCTAACGAGAAAAAGTCGGGGGCCTAACCGCACTTTATCCAATCAGGTCTGGCGGCCTCATTTGCCCATCCATTGCGCCAGTGCTTGCCCCGCTGCGACGAGGTACTCATGTTCGCCGGTTAAACCCATCACCGTGCTGCTCGTCATCGACAACTACGATTCGTTCACCTTCAACCTCGTCCAATACTTCGGTCAATTGGGCGTCACGCAGCGGGTATTTCGCAACAACGAGATCACCGTCGCCGAGGCCCTCGCGCTCAACCCCGATCGCATCCTCATCTCGCCCGGGCCCTGCTCGCCCGCCGAGGCAGGTGTATCGCTCGACATGATCAGCGCCTTCGCCGGCAAAAAGCCCATCTTCGGGGTGTGCCTGGGACACCAGTCGATCGGCCATTTTTTCGGCGGGCGGGTCATCCGCGCAGACCGCCTCATGCACGGCAAAACCTCGCCGATTCTGCACAAGGACACCGACCTGTTTAAAGGAATGCCGCAGGGCTTCGCGGCAACGCGTTACCACTCGCTGCTGGTCGAACGCTCCACCCTGCCCGACTGCTTGGAGATCACCGCCGACACTGCCGAAGGCGAGATCATGGGCCTGCGCCACAAAGCCCTGCCGATCTGGGGCGTGCAATTCCACCCCGAGTCCATCGCCACCGAAGGCGGCATGAAGATTCTGGAAAACTTTCTCACGCTCAACTGAGCAATCAGCCGTCATCCTCATGCGTTGCCCCAAGTGCACCTCCATCGACGACAAGGTGATCGATTCCCGCATCAGCAAAGAGGGCAGCTCCATTCGCCGCCGCCGCGAATGCCTTGAGTGCGGCCACCGCTTCAGTACCACCGAGTTCATCGTTCGTGAGGGCATCGTGGTGATCAAACGCGACGGTCGCCGCGAGGATTTCGACCGCGAAAAAGTCATCCGCGCGGTCCGGGCTGCCTGCCAAAAACGCCCTGTCAACGACGAGCAAATCGGCATGCTGGTGGAGGATGTGGTGGATGCCCTTGAGGCGCACTACGACACGGACATTCCCTCGCGCACCATAGGTGATGCCGTGATGAGCCGCCTGCGCAAAATCGACGAAGTCGCCTACGTACGCTTCGCCAGTGTGTATAAGGAATTTCGCGACGTCTCCGAGTTCATGCTCGAAATCAACGCGCTGGACAAAAAGCCGGATTCAACCGCCTGATGCCCGCGCCCGACCGCGACGCCCTGCGCCGTTTGCACTTTATTAACGCGCTGTTCGCGCATGTCACCGGGCACGACCTTTACCTAGCCGAACAGATCAAGGGTGCCATCACCTTCAGCTTGGCGGAGCTCGAAGCGCAAACGCTCCAACACCCCGAGTTTGCCGCCACCTACGACGCCGCCTTCAACGCCTCGGCCGCCCGCCTGCTGGAGTCGTTTTTCGCAGGCCAACCTCGCCACGGCTTTTTCCACTGGGATGCGCTGAGCACGCTCACC
>JBIIMH010000108.1:0-6423 GCA_044338095.1 Rariglobus sp.
AGACCAAGCGCGGCCAGGTCATTCAATTCGAAGCCCAGCAGGGTATCCCCTATCCCTTGGCCGAGGTGGTTTGGGATTATCAGGTGGTCAGCGACGACGGGCTCGATCTTGAGGTCATGTTGGCCGCCGTGAAGCTGGATGTCACCGAGGCGCTCTGCGAGGCGGTTCGCGAAGAAGGTCTCTCCGCTGTTGCGATAAAACCCTCCACCCTGGCGCTTTATCGGGCATTCAAGTACAACTATCCCGATGTTACGGGCACCACGCTGCTCATCAATATCGGTGCCCGCTCCGCCAATTTACTCTTCATTGACGGCAATCGGTTCTTTGTTCGCACCATATCCTTGGCGGGCAACAGCGTCACCCAGCTCATCGCCGATGAGGTTAAGCAAGACTTCGCTCACGCCGAAAACCTCAAGCTTCAGGTTTTGGGCGGTAACAGCGATTTGCCCGCAACTTCACCGGCCCTTGCCGCCGTGATGACCGCAGCCAATTCCTTCATCGGCCGCCTCCACCTCGAAATTACACGCTCGACGGTCAATTATCGCCGTCAAAGCGGTGCCGAGCAGCCCACGGTGATTTACCTCACCGGTGGCGGTGCCCTGATACCTGCCATCGAGCAGACCTTGGCTGAAAAGCTCAAAACACGCGTCGAGTTCTTCGATGCCCTGCGCAATGTCGATGTCGCCCCCGCGGCTATGGCTGCCCGCACTGCGTCCGCTCAGCTGGCCGATCTGGTCGGCTTGGCGATCCCCGCCGGCAACGACGAGAAAGCGTTTACACTCCTTCCCCCGGCTATCACGGCCGTGCTGGCCTTCCGTAAACAGCAGCCCTTCTTCTTGGCCGCAGCGGTCCTTTTGCTGGCCTCCCTCGTCTTGCCGATCGTTCATTTTAACGACCGCGTAAACACCGCCAGAATGCAAGCGGTTGCACTCGAGGCCAAACTCACTCCCTTGCGTGCTCTCAAGGCTGTTCAGGATGCCGACCTCCAGCGCATCGAGTCCATCCGCAATGAAATTACGGCCATCCAAAGCCTGGTGGAGTCCAAATCAAATTGGATTAACTTCTTTACCGATCTCCAGCAGCGCTTGGTCAAGGTGGAGGATGTCTGGTTGGAAAAACTTCAAGTGCTCCGTCCGGCTGCCGAAGATTCCGTTGCGGCCGTTGATGCCGGCTCCTCGGCTTCCCCTGCCGCTCCAACAGCCCCCGTTCTGCGCCTTCAACTCAGCGGCCGTTTGCTGGATAAAAACAACCCGCTTTCCCGAGTCAGTGAAAACTCCTTCGAGCGCGTAAAACTACTGCTGAAGAGCTTCGGCGAATCGCAATTTATCTCCTCAGTGGAGAAGGAAAAATTCAACCCCACACAGCCAGGCATTTTGAGCTTCGACTTCATTCTGGTCGTTAATCCCAAAAAGCCGCTCTGAATTACGCCCAATGGCCTCCTTCAAGTCCTATCCCATTTTTTACTCCGTGCTCGCCGCCCTTGGGTTGGCGGCAGTCGGTTCAGGCTGGTGTATTTATGAGCGCAGCCAGGCGGCTCACTCGAGTGCTAATGCCCTGGCCAAAAAACGCCTTGAGTTGACCGCTCTCACGAGCAGCCAACCCACTCCCAGCGAAGAAAACAAGGCCTTGGTAAACGCCGACCTCACCCGCAGTCTCGCCGCTCTCGGCCAGATGCGTGCGGAACTCAAGGGCAGCGGACCCGCGGCCGAAGCCCTTCTCAAGGCGAAGGCGGCCTATGCCCAAGCGTCCACCTTAAACTCCGAGGAGGGTTCGAAGCTGTTGCGCACGGCTAAGGTTCCCTTTGAGCCGACCCACCTGTTTTTCAACATCGCGACCTTTGTCGAATTGATGCGCGACAACGCTCAGGCTGCGAAGATCAAAATCAAGGCCGATGAGCGTTTCGGCTTTACCAGCTACGCCAACGCCGGCCCCGAGCGCGATTTGATTCCCCTAGTCTATCGCCAGCGCCAAGTTGCCGAGTACCTGCTCGGCGCCTTGTTCCAGGCCGCCCCCAGCGAGCTGGTTGCCTTTCAGCGCGAACGCCCAGCCTCCGCCGCTGCCCCTGCCTCCTCTTCCAGACCGGGGTCCCAGTCCTCACGCTCCGCAACTGCCCCTGCCACCAACAACGACTTGTTTGAGGTGGACCCGCGCATCACCGCCCGCGTCCCTGGTTTTGTGGATGCCTCCGCATTTCGCCTCACCTTTATCGGCGACACCGACTCCCTGCGTGCCTTGCTGAACAAACTCGCCACCTTCGAGCTCCCCTTGGTGGTGCGCGGCGTCGAAGTCGACCCGATCGTCAAAGCCCAAGTCGTAGAGAAGGCCGCCCCAACCAACACCTTGAGCAGTATTTTTGGCCCCGCCTCTTCGGCAACTTCGGCAGCAGCTGAACCCGTTAAGCCCAAGCCCCTTGTGGACAAAGTACTGTCTAAATTCACCGTCACCGTCGAGTTGATCGACCTCGTTGACACCACCCCGTCCGAAGCCACCCCGACTCCTTGATATGGCCGCCAAATCTCTAGACAAAATCCTGTGTGGTGCCGCCTTGCTTGTGATGCTCTCATCGCTCGCGTGGACCCTAACCCAAGGCGGTAAACGGGGCGGAGCCAACAGCTCGTCTCGCACCGACAGCGAGTCGCCACTTTATGTGCCGACCAACCTGAGCGAATTCCGCGTGAACACCCCAGTGTGGACGCCTCCTCCCGCGCAAAGTGGTGGCTCCGAGTGGATTTATGACGTGTTCACGCCTCCGGAGATTTACTACGATCAACTCACCAAGCGCTTTACCGTCACGCCCCCCAATTCCACTCAAGTCGTGGCGGTCAAACCGGTCGAACCGCCCTTCGGCGTAGAGCTGGTCAGCGTTAAAGAGGATGCGTTCCGCCTGCAACTCGTCGGATACACCGGCAAGCCGGGTAACTACCGGGGCACTTTCGAGAACGCGCTTTCCGGTAAAACCATTCTCGCCCAAGCTGGCTTCAAAATCCCCGATTTGGAGCTCACGATTGTGAGCTTCGAGGTGAATCAGAACCGCACCAAGCAGGCCACTGGCATGGATATCATTTGGACTGAGGCGATCGCCGAGGTCGCCGACGATAAAACCGGCGAAATCTTTAAGCTCACCAATAAAAGCCGCCTCACGAAGGGAACGCCGATCGCCTACCTCAAGACCGACGGCTCATCTGAACCGGTTGCCTACAAGGCCGGCGCCAAGTTCACCGTGGGTGATGTGACGTTTACCGTTACCACTGTCTCGTTTGAAACCAACGAGGTCGTGGTCACCAAGATGTCGCCTGGATTAAAAGAGCCCCTTACCAAGATGTTAAAACTCGCGGTTCCTGCCGCTGCGGCTCCCGTGCCTGCACCCGCTGCGGCCCCCGCAGCAGCCCCGACGGGATCTTTTCCTATTGCCCAATAATCGGCTCGCCACCTCTCCATTTATTAGATTTTCCCGTTATCTTTAGCTTAAAATCCTGACCCTTCGAGTAACTCTCAATGAAACTACCCAAGCTCCCCAAACCCCTCGTTCTTAGTCTGGCTGCCCCCGCGATGCTCGCGCTGGTGGTCCCCGCCGCCTCGCTGCTGGCTCAAGGGCAAACAGACACCAAAATCCGCCTCATGTCCGAGGCCCTGCGCGCCCGTGACGCCGGGGATTTGGACACCGCCAAGAAGAACCTGGATGAGCTGCTCGCCATCGCCCCGTCGGATGCCACGGTTCAGCGCCTGCTGGCCGGTGTCGAAAATCAGATCGCCCTGCGTCCCGCCGCCGTTGCCGCAAAGGATGCCGCTGCACCCGCAGTCGAATCCCCCGCCCCGGCCTCTACTGACACCCCTGCCGCCACCGAGCCCACCGAGGTCGCTTACCCGCCCAAGGCAGTCTCCGCTCCCGCCAAAGCGGGCTCCAAGGCTGAATCGGCTGAAGCCGACGCGTTGGTGAAAGAGGAAAACAAGCGCATCAAGGACCTGCTCGCTGACGCCAAAGCCAAGCGTTCCGAGGCGCGTAAGCTCGCCAAGGATGGCCGCTTTGACGACGCCGCTGTCGTTCTAACCGGTGCGATCGCCGCACTTCCCGAAAATCCCGCCACCACGTCCACGATCGCAGATCTTCAGGTTGAAAAGAATGGTCTCCACATGGAAAAGGCCCAGGCCGCCCTCAAGCAGGGGGATTCCGAGGCTGCCCGCGCCGCGCTCGATGCCTATGCCGCCGCCACCTCCGACACCAAGAAGGTCGAAAAAGTAGCCCGCGCCATCGAGGCCGCCGAATTCAACCCGCCGCTCCAGCCGATCGAGAAGGTCAACCCCGATTTCATTAAAGACCAAAAGGAAATAGCCAAGTTGGTCGCCAAGGGCCGCAGCCAGTACCTCGCCGGCGATCTCGACGGCGCTCAGGAGTCGTTCCGTGCAGTCGAGACCATCGACGCGGGCAGTCCCGAGGCGAAGTCGTTCCTCACGCGCATCGCTTCCGAGAAATCCAAGGTGGGCGAACTCAACCGCGGCAAGTCCCGCGCCCAGATGTTGGAAGAGGTTAATAATTCCTGGCAGCGCCCCGCCGTTTACGTGGACCGTGGTGCCGACGCCACCAAGGCAGCTGTCCCTCAGGCTCTGGCCCAAAAGCTCGCCAGTATCGTCATTCCTAGCGTCAACTTCCAAGGCGTCGAATTGTCTAAGGTTGTGAGCACCTTGTCCGCCGTTTCCGAGGAGTATGACAAGAGCGAAGGCTTGAAGGGTGTGAACATTATCTTGGTCGATCCCAGCAACAAGAACCCCTCGGTCAGCATCACCCTGCGCAACCTGTCTCTTAAGCGCATCCTCGATCTGATCGCCGATTCAACCGGCTACCAATACGATGTTCAGTCTGACACCATCGTTATGCGTCCGGGTGGCGACACCTCGATGCTGGAGAGCGCATTCTTCTCGGTCACCAAGGCGACCGTGATTCGTATGACCGGAATCGGCGCTGCCAGCGCAACTCCCGCCGCTGCTGCTGATCCCTTTGCGGCGCCTGTCGCCGGTGGCGCGGCTGCAGGCGGTTCGAGCGCCGGTGGTGAATCTGCCGCGATCCAGAACTTCTTGGAACAGGCCGGTGTGAAATTCAGCACCACCGCTGGTTCCAGTCTCGTTTATGACGGCTCGGCGATTCTGGTGAATCAAACCACGCGGAATATTGAAAAGATCCGCAACATCCTCAACCGCTACGACAACGTAAAGCAGGTTGAGATCGAGGCCAAGTTCATGGAAGTGCAGGAGGGTGCGCTGGACGAATTGGGCGTTAACTGGTCGGCAAACCAAGCAAATCGTAACGTTACAGTAGGAGAGACCACTGGACGTACCCTGACGACCTCTAATTCGAGTCTTTCGGATGCATTCACGAGGTCAGGTTCGTCGAATCAAGGCCGAATTACTTCCCCTTCTCGGCCGGCTATGAATGTATTTTCTACAGCAGGTACTTTCTTAGGGAGCACCCCAGCAGTGAATGCTCAGAATGTAGCTATCGATAATAACGCCCCCTCCATGCCTGGTGTAGCCTCACTGGGCGCGGGCGCTTCAAATTTATTTGCCGGTGCAGCCGTTTTTGGTGATTTTAATGTTTCAGCAGTTATCCGTGCTTTATCCCAGAAAACCGGCACAGACCTGCTGAGTTCGCCTAAAGTAACCGTGTTGTCCGGCAGCCCAGCCAATATCGTGGTCGCCCAGGAAATGCGTTATCCTCAATCCTATGGTGAAACCAAGTCATCTCAACCCTCTGGTGATTCGAGTTCTAGTGCTATCAGTATCACGGCGGGCGCCCCGCAGGAATTTACGATGCGTAACGTCGGTGTGGAGCTGAAGGTCACACCAACGGTGGAAGAGGATGATTACAGTATTACTCTGGACATGAATCCAAGGGTTACTGAATTTGAGGGTTTTGTGGAATACGGCGGGCAAAGTGTGGCGCTTACCGGTTCAACCACTGTGATGGTGCCCTCAGGCTTCTATCAGCCCATTTTCTCGACACGTGAAGTGACCACCAAGGTTACGGTTTGGGACGGGGCTACGCTGGTGATGGGTGGCCTGACACGCGAAGAGGTCAAAAAGACCAGCAGCAAGGTTCCGGTCTTGGGTGATATTCCTTTCCTCGGAGCCCTGTTCCGCTCCAAGGGGGAAACCTCCAGCAAGCGCAACTTGTTGATCTTTGTTACGGCCAACTTGGTCAGCCCCGGTGGTTCGCCGAAAAAGCAGGTGCTGAAGAGCGTCGCGCCGAGTTCGACCTTCCAGAACCAGACCATCGTGACCCCGGGCGGTCCCGAGTCACGTTCACGCGGCGGCAAGTAAGCTTCCACGCTTCACCGTTCAATTCGCTCACGCCGCCACCTTCACCGGTGGCGGCGTTTTTTGTGTCCGCCGAATTCCTTTGTCCCCGATTCAGGTCGACTGGCGGGGCAA
>JBIIMH010000110.1:0-6414 GCA_044338095.1 Rariglobus sp.
GAGGTTTGGGATTAGTTATTGGCGACGGAGAACACTTCGCGGGCGTCGGCGATGTGGCCGGTGACAGCGGCGGCGGCCACCATGACGGGGCTCATCAGGACGGTGCGGCCGGTGGTCGAGCCTTGGCGGCCCTTGAAATTGCGGTTGGAGGACGAAGCGCAGAGCTGGTCGCCGACGAGCTTGTCGGGGTTCATCGCCAGACACATCGAGCAACCGGCAGCGCGCCACTCGAAACCGGCGTCGGCGAGAATCTTGTCGATGCCGAGCTTTTCGCACTGGAGGGCGACAATTTGGGAACCGGGGACGGCGATGGCTTTGACGCCCGCGGCGACCTTGCGGCCCTTGATGTACTTGGCGACTTCCTGGAAGTCAGAGAGACGGCCGTTGGTGCAGGAACCGAGGAAGGCGACGTCGATTTTGGTGCCCTTTATCGCGGCGCCAGCGGGGAGTTTCATGTACTCCAGAGCCTCAATGATGCCGGCTTTGTCGTCGGCCGAAGTGGCGGTTTCCGGACTGGGGATGTTTTCCGTGATGGCGATGCCCTGCGCGGGGTTGATGCCCCAGGTGACGGTGGGCGCGATGGAGGAGGCGTCGATCTTAACAACGTCGTCGTAAACGGCACCGGCGTCGGAAGCGTAGGACTTCCAGTTGGCCACGGCGGCATCCCAGGCGGCACCGGTCGGCGAGTAGGGACGGCCCTTGAGGTAGGCGAAGGTCGTCTCGTCAGGGTTAACATAACCCACGCGGGCGCCGCCCTCGATGGACATGTTACACACCGTCATGCGCTCCTCCATGGTGAAGCCGTCGAAGGTGGAACCGGCGTATTCGTAGGCATAACCCGTGCCGCCGTTCACGCCGAGTTGGCGGATGATGTGAAGGATAACGTCCTTGGCGTAGACGCCCGGGGGCAATTTACCGGTGACCTCGATGCGGCGAACCTTGAGGGCGCCGAGGGCCATGGTCTGGGTGGCGAGCACGTCGCGCACTTGGCTCGTGCCGATACCGAAGGCGATCGCGCCGAAGGCACCGTGGGTGGAGGTGTGCGAGTCGCCGCAGGCAATCGTGGTGCCGGGCTGGGTGATGCCCTGCTCGGGACCGACGATGTGCACGACGCCCTGCTTGCCGGAGGCGCGGTCGAAGAACGTCACGTTGTTCTCGGCGCAGTTTTTGCGCAGCTCGTCCATCATGGCCTGCGCGAGCGGGTCGGCGTAGGGCTCGACGAACTGGTCGGTGGGCACGATGTGGTCAACCGTCGCAAAGGTGCGGTGCGGATAAGCGACCTTCAGACCGAGATCGCGCAACATGCCGAAGGCCTGGGGCGAGGTGACCTCATGGATGAGGTGCGTGCCGATGAGCAGCTGCGTCTGGCCGTTGGCCAGCTTGCGGACCGAGTGGGAGTCCCAGACTTTTTGGAAGAGCGATTTAGCCATGATGAAGGTGAGCGAGGGTGCGGTTAAAAGCGTCCGTTGAACGGAAACGAGCCACTACTTTAGCAGAATCTTGCATACCAGGGAAATACTTGTTCCGTCATCAGTGATGCCCCGCGAGTATCAGTTCAATTTCGAGTTACGCCACTTGGTTTACTTCCTGGAGGTGGCCCGCCAGCTGCATTTCCGCAAAGCGGCCGAGACACTCGCCATCGCTCAACCCGCTCTGAGCCGGCAGATTAACCAGCTTGAGCTCGCCCTCGGCACGCCCCTGTTTACGCGTTCGCGGCGCAAAGTGGAACTGACGGCCGCAGGTCGGGCGTTGGTCGAGCGGGTCGAGCCGGTGCTGCGCGGCCTGGCCAAAATCCCCGCCGAACTCCAATCGCTCGCCCAAGGCGTGCGCGGGCACATCAAGACCGGCTTCACCGGCCTGGCCATGGCCACGGTGTTACCGGCGATTTTACGGGAGTTTCACCGCACTTATCCCGGCATCCGCTTGGAACTCAACGAATCGCCCACCTCGGCCCAAGTTGCAGCGTTGCAGGCGGGCGAACTCGGCTGCGGATTTTTCCACCCCGAAGCCACGCCGACTCCCGGGCTCAAAACCAAGCTCCTGCTGCGCGAGAAAAACGGCGTGCTCCTGCCCGCCGACCACCCGCACGCCCCCCTGCCCTCGCTGCACCTGCGCGACTTGGCGGCAACCCCGTTTGTGCTGTTTCCCCGCGCCTACAACCCCGGGTTCTACGACCGGGTGCTGGCGGCCTTCGCCAAGGCGGGAGTCACCCCGCACATCGCCGAAGAAGTCTGGCCGCGCGCCAACGGCGTGGGCCTGGTCCGCGCGGGCATCGGCGCGACCTTCGTTTGCCCCTCCGAGGCACGCCAACTCCCGCCCGAGGTGGTGTTTCGCCCGCTCGACGGACCCGCGCCGGAGAGCAGCCTCGTCATTGGCTGGAAGGCGTCCGCCGATCTCGATCCGGCGCTGGCCTCGTTTTTGTCGGTGGCGGTCGCCGCCGCCGAGCCGGCCGCACCCTGATCAGCGCGGCGTGGCAGCGAGCGCAGCCAACTCACGGTCAAACTGGCTGTTGGGCTCGGGGTCAAACGCGTCCCGCGTCAACGTGATCACCTGCCGCGCCTCGGGTATGCGCTTTTCGCTGACCAATTGAGTCACCAGCGGACGGGTGACCCGGTCGTAAAAATCGATGCCGGTGCCGCGCCCGTATTTTTGCAGCATTTGCTTATACGTGCTCAGCCGCGCATCCGGTTTGGCCGATGCCAACTGGGAGACCGCATGGTCAACCGCCATGTCGCTGCGCCCGCCCCGCTGACCGCGACGAACCAGCGTGCGCTCCTCAAATTCCGCGACGCTGGTCTCGCCGCGGGCGCGTAAACTCACGACCAGTTCACGCACGAACGAGGCATTCAAATCGGGGTAACGCTGAAGCGCCTGCGCGGCCTCGCGCAGCAGCGGCTCACGAACCGAGGGCAGCGCCTTGTCGTTGGCCGCCACCAACACCTGCCAGGCATCAAAGTTGCGCCGCTCAAATTGCACGGCCTTACGGGCGGCGGCGGCTGCGGCGGGCTTTTGCCCCAGGCGCAAATACAGCTCGGCGAACACCTGGTGTTGGCGCGATTGCCGGTAGGGCGGCAGCCGCCGAAACCCCTCGCTAAGGAAACTCAACTCATGGTCCGAGAGCTCGCCCCACGACTGCGGATCGTAGGCTGTCCCCGTGACGTAGCGCTGCTCGGCGTAACGGCCGCCATCGAGAACCCACTTCTGCCCCACACCCAGATAACCAAACCAGGCGTGACGCCCATCGAGGCCAGCCCCGCAAAACAACAGCGTGGGCACGCCCCGAGCCTTGCCCGTCTGCGTCGCGAAATAAGCCTGATCAACACAGATGCCGCCCTCGCTGCGGATGTCATCGAGCGCGTAACTTGTGCCCGGCCACGTGTACTGCTTCGCATCAATCCGGTCCGTGCGGTAGCGCACCGCTTCGTAGCTCTTCACCAAATCGGGCAACGAAAACTTCACCATTTTTTGTGCCCACACGAGTTCGGGAAACGGTGCGGCGAGATCGACCACGAACTTGAGTTCCGCCGCCGAAATGGCCGTGAGCTTATGCAACCCCGAGCCGGCCTGGACCAAATCGGCCAAAAACTTAAACGCCTCCACCGGCGCGTGTAACCGCCTGGGCAAGGCCGCCGCCGTGACCTGATGATGCGGCCAATGGGGTGGCGGCGGTGCGTCGTAAACCAGCGCCACGGCCAGCGCCAGTTGCTTGTAAGTGGCGAAGCGGCGGCCATCGGCCTCGCGCAACGACTGCAGAATCGACAGCACGCGCGGCAGGCAATCGGTGGGCGCGAGCAGATCAAAAAACACCGCGGAAAAAGCCTGATCCTGGAGCAACCAACCGAGGGTCTCGTCGGTGACTAACCGCGCCACCGGCTCGTCCGGCCAAGCCTGGATCGTGCGCTGGTCGATGCCGGCATGGATACCGCCGGCCTTCGACACCGTTTCAAGCCACTGGCGGCCGAGATCGCGCTGGGATTGTCCCAACAGGTCGCACCACCGGGCGACATAATACCAGTTTTCGGCGGCCCCCTCCTGCCGCAGTTCGTAGCCTTTGAGAGAGCCCTGAAACAACCGTGAGGCCACCGCTTGCCAGCCCTCGCCAACAGCCTGCGCGCGAACCAGCGTGATTCGCTCAGGCGTCGGTGCGCGCGTGACCCAGTCGTTGGGAATCGCCGTGGCCAAATCGGCGCGACCGGGGATCGAAGCCAGCAGGAAAAACACCCCCGCCCAGAAGCTGCTACGGAAAGTCAACATGCGCTCAACGATGGGCAACTTGCGCCGCTGCAACCAGCGCAAAGTAACGCGGAGAAACCGTTCGGGCGCAGCTCTGTTCAGGGAAAACGGTGAATCCACAAAATCCAACAAAGTACGCCGAAACCGGTTCACTCCATACGCTCGCTGGAGTCTTTAACCCGAACTCCTGAGTTGGTCGGCGCGATCTGGCGCAACCTGCTGGGCATCTGACCGTTCATCCACCCACTCGAAGCGCTATTTAGTGCACCTCGGGGATTCACTCACGATCATCTGCTCCAGCATCTTGCGCCAGCTCATCGCCGCCAACTCAGGAGTTCGGGTTTAACGGCTAAAAGACCCGACCGGTCCAGTATGCCGCGCCCAGCCTCTCGCACCACTGGGCCCCGAACGGCTCCGTGCCCACGGAACCCCAGCGTAAACACGGGCATTGCATGCCCTTGCCGCTTCATTTTAGTTTCCCTCCGCTATAGGGTTTTAACCCTATGCGATGTTCGATCAACCCCACGCGCCCAAAAAACCGTTCGGTTACCTCCCCGGGAAGTGACGGGGCGAAGCTTGGTTTTTACTCCAACTCATGTGCGGCATAGCCGGGTATCTTAGTTCAAGCCACTCGCCCGAAATCCGGGCCGGGGCCGTGGTGCGCATGAACGCGGCAATGGTTCACCGAGGCCCCGACGACACCGGCGTCACCAGCTGCGGCGAAGCCACCTTGGGGATGCAGCGACTGGCGATTTTCGATCCCGCGCACGGCCATCAGCCGATGAGCACCCCGGACGGGCGCTGGCACCTGGTTTTTAACGGCGCGATCTACAACTTCCGCGCCCTGCGCGCCGAACTGGTCGCAACGCACGACTTCAAAACCGAGTGCGACACCGAGGTGCTGCTCGCCGCCCTCGCCCGCTGGGGCCGCGACGCCATGCCCCGCCTGCGCGGCATGTTTGCCTTCGCCCTTTGGGACGCCCGAGAACGCACGCTCCTGCTGGCCCGCGATCCGTTCGCAATCAAACCGCTTTACCTGCACACAACGGCTGACGGCGGCCTGCTCTTCGCCTCGGAGTTAAACGCCTTGCTCGCCTCGGGCTGCGTGCCCGCAGCAATCGACCCGCAAGCGGTAAGCGACTACCTCGCCTGGCTCGCGGTGCCGGCCCCGCGCACGATTTATCGCGCCGTGCGCAGCCTAGGCGCGGGAGAATGCGCGACCTGGCATGACGGCCGGCTCACGATCAGCCCCTACGATAACGCGCGGGATTTGATCACCCAGGCTGCCGGCGCTAAGCCCGCCCGGAACCGCGAAGAGTTCACGGCCGGATTGCGTGCCCAACTCGAGGATACCGTCCGCGCCCACGCGGTCGCCGACGTGCCAGTGGGCGCGTTTTTGTCGGGCGGGCTCGATTCAACCGCCCTGGTCGCACTGATGGGTAACATCAGTGGTGCGCGCCTAAAAACCTTTTCCATCGGCTTTGAGGACGCGGGCTATTGCGAGGCCGCCGAAGCCGCCGCCAACGCCCGCCACCTTGGCAGCGATCACCACGCCACGGTGCTCACCGGCGAACGCGTCGCCGCCGACCTTGGCGGCCTGATCGCCGCACTCGACCACCCCACCGGCGACGGCATCAACACGTATTACGCCAGCCAAGCCGCCCGCGCCGGCGGAGTCACCGTGGCGCTCTCCGGACTGGGGGCCGACGAACTTTTTGGTGGTTACCCGTCCTTCAAAAACACCGAGCTCATCCAGCGCTGGCTGCCGGCGTGGCGCGCCCTACCAAAACCAATCCGCAACAGCTTGATCAACCGCTGGAGCCACGGCGACACCCGCTCCCGGAAGCTGGCCGACGCGCTTAACCACACGACGAATCCCGCCTCACTCGCCCTGCTGCAACGGCGCGTGTTTTGCGAAACCACCCGCCGCTCGCTGCTGGCCCCCGAGTTCGCCTGCGCCTACGCACCGCATCCGGCAGAAGCCGACCTCGCCGCCCAACTTGGCGGGACCGACCTGTTCACGACCACCAGTTTGGCTGAGATGCGCGGCTATATGGCCGACGTGCTCCTGCGCGACAGCGATGTGATGAGCATGCGCCACTCGCTGGAGCTGCGCGTGCCCTTTGTCGATCGTGCGCTGGTGCGTTGGCGGGCCCGCCCGCCCACGGCGGTGAAAAACAC
>JBIIMH010000111.1:0-6387 GCA_044338095.1 Rariglobus sp.
ATGAGCGAGCGCCTAAGAAACCTTCAGCGCCAGCAAGTCATCCTGCGCGAACACCTAGCTTGGATCGAAGCGGAAATCGCCCACGCAATAGTGCAGACCGAAAGCGTCGCAGTTCGCCCGCCCCCATGGCAGAGGACAACTCCTGATGCATCCGAGCCGATTGACGCCGATGCGCTCATCGAGCGCTACGCAGGAAAAGAACGGCAGCAGCCCGCCGACATTCGCAGGGGCTGCCTACTCCTTTCCATCGGGGCCTTTGCCCTGGTTACACTCCTCATCGTGAGTGTTTGGTGGCTGCGTTACCGCTGACACGCCCCCTGTTCGTCCGCCTAAATCGAATACAGGAAGGGCTCAGTTCCTACGGTTTGACGCCCCGCCAATGCCCGAACTTCAAAAACGAGGAAATTCCCTCTTGCGCCTCCGGATCAAAACCAGAACATTCTAACTTTTTCGTCGTTCGCCCGGTGCGCACGGCAGACTCAGGCAGACACACCACTACGCATGCATAGTTTTTCCGAGCAATGTCTCGACATGGCCCGATCGATTCTCGGCCACAACTTGGATTCCATCCAACCCGACGGCAGCATCCTGCCCGCTCCCGGCGAGGAGCCCCGTGCCGACGAACCCGGTCACGTTGCCTACACACTAGGCGAATACTACCGCGCCACCGGTGAAACCACGCTCAAAGGCTACGATCTCGTGGACCTGACCGCTCGCTGCGTGACCGCGCAAATGTTCACTGAACCAGCCACCGAAAACGGCCTCGCTTACGCCGCCCTCGGTCTTCTCTGCTTTGGTCCGTCAAAGGAACGCAACCCCGTCTGGGAGCGCCTCGTCGAAGAGACCCAGGTCCGCATCGACAAGCAGCTCCTGCACCGCAGCGATCACGACAATCATTGGCAGGCGTTCAACGTTGCCAAGGCGGTCGCCCGCTACTCCTTCGGCCTCTCCAAAAAGGACGAAACCTCCCGCCTCATTGAGCGTATGGTTGATCGCATCAATCAGACCAGCTCCACCGGATTCTTCGATGACTCCACAGAAGGCCTGGGCGGCAACTTCAATCTTTATGGCGTGATGACCTTCGTGTTCGTCCGCTCCGCCTTGCAGCTCCACGCCAACAGCGGTGTGCGTGACCGCAAGCTCCCCACCCTGCGCACTTACGCCGAAAAGTACCTGAAGATGATGCCCGACCTAGTCCGCCAGGACGGCTTGGGCTGGGCCTTCGGGCGTGCCGCAGGTGCCTATGGCCAGATGCACTGCATCAGCCTGGTGCTTCAAGGACTGCGCGACGGCTGGATCCTCGAAGACCAGAAGCAGAAGTATTTCGATCTGCTGCGCCGCCTCTTTGTGTATTTCTACCAAACCTACCTCGATCAAGAGCACGGGTTTGTTGATCTGCGCGACGAGGAGCGCACCGCCTACGGTCACCACACGACCCGTATGGCTAACTTCGACGCCGCCCGTTACCTTTGCCAATGGGCACGCCTCGCCAAGGCCGTGCAGATGCCCGTCGGCGGCCCCAAGATTGAACCCACGCGCACCGTCGGCCGCTTTGTCATATTCGACAAATCTAACCGCAAGGAGCAGGGTCTGTTCCTTTACCGTGACACCGAGAGTGGTCTGCATGCGCAAATCCCGCTCATCAGCTCCGGCACAAGCCTCACGAGCGATTCGTTGACCTTCCCGCACTGCCCCGGTGTGTTCGACTGGCCCAACAACGTTTACATGCCGGTGATGATCCCCGAACTCACCTTCAATGTAGGTGGTGTCGAGCAAGTCACCCTTCCGGCCTTCTACGGGAAAAACTGCGTCACCGGTCTCGGCCAGCGCAACAGCTTCTACTTCCGCTACGAGCAGCCCGACCTGATCAACACCAAGGAGGAAATCCTCAAGGGTCTCGGCACCGTAAAAGTTCAGTGGAATTTCTCCGGCTCCAAGATCAGCGCTGAGTTCACCTACACGGTGAAGCAACAGGTCGAGCTGACCAAGTTCCGCTACATGCTCACCATTGCCGCGCCGCACTCGAAGTACCACGTCGGCAGCGCCATCGCACTTGGGGCTGAAGGCCACCGCTGCACCGTGCAAAAAGACGACTTCCAAGGCGTCTGGCAGGACACCGAGGTCGTCACCAACGACCCGACCTACCGCACCAACTACGGCAAGATCCACTACCTGCAGCACCTCGTTCGCGACCACCCACTGGTCATGCGCCCGGGCCAGAGCTATCGGTTGATCGTCAACTTCGACCCCGACATCGTCCACACGGAAAACTGATCCCCGCGCCCTCGCGCAGGAATGCCGAATGACGCCTCCCCCACCAACGAATAACTTCCCCATTCGCTGGCGCAGGCGCCATTCGGCATTTTTGATAACGCAACTTTACTGCTTTAACAGATGCTCTCCCGCCGAATCATCCCCTGCCTCGATGTGACCAACGGTCGGGTCGTCAAGGGCGTTAAGTTTCAGGAACTGCGTGACGCCGGTGATCCCGTTGAATCAGCCAAGGCCTACGACGCCCAAGGTGCCGACGAACTGGTCTTCCTAGACATCACCGCTTCCAGCGACGGCCGTGGCATCATGCACGATGTGGTTGCCCGCACTGCCGCCCAATGCTTCATGCCCCTCACCGTTGGCGGCGGACTGCGCTCCATCGAAGACATCGAGCGCATGCTCAAAGCCGGCGCAGACAAGGTCTCGCTCAACACCTCGGCCATCAAAGATCCTCAATTGATCGCAGCCGCCTCGAACCGCTTCGGTGCCCAATGCATCGTAGTCGCCATCGATGCGCGCCGGGAACCCGACGGCCAATCGTGGCGTGTATTCACCCACGGCGGACGCAATCCCACCGAACTCGACGCCATCGGCTGGGCCCAACAGGCAGTCGAACTCGGTGCGGGCGAAATCCTACTCACCAGCATGGATCGCGACGGAACCAAGATTGGCTATGACTGCGCACTGACCCGGGGCGTCAGCGACGCGGTGAGTGTTCCTGTAATCGCAAGCGGGGGAGCCGGCGAGCTCTCCCATTTTGCCGATGCGATCATCGAAGGCCACGCCAGCGCAGTGCTGGCCGCCAGCCTGTTCCACTTCGGCACGCTGACGATGTCGCAAGTCAAAGACCACCTCGCCACCCGCAACATCCCAGTGCGCCGCTAACTCGGAAGCCCCACCGCACTCCCTGTACGGGCAGTGCGATTTGAGCTAAAGCCCAGGTGCGCGGCTGCGTCTTACTCCGCGTCGTAGATCTGCACCCGTGTCCAGTAACCCTTGAAACGGGCCAAAAAGGCCAGGTGCAAGGGGTCGACTTGATAGGCGTTGTGGCCTGCTACATCGGCAAAAAGCACGGTGATCGCGAAGCTGAAACTCAGATCCACCACCGGACGCGGCGGAATGGCGGCGGGCGCACCCACGTGAAGTTGCTGCACCGCTTTGATCTGCCCGAGCGACGCTAAGCCTTCGCTGCGGAATTCCTGTTTTTGCGCTTCAGAGAGATCCGGGCGCAGGTAAAAAATAACCGTGTGGACGAACATGATCCGTCCAAAGCAGGGTTTGCGCGCTATCAGGGCGAGCAAAAATTGATTTACCCCGGCACGAACGAACGGCACGTTGCCCCTTCGCACCGTGCAAACTCCCGCCAACATTCAACTCATCGGCAACGAGGTCGCCATTCTGTGGGATGACCAAACTGAGTCCTATTATCCGATGGAATCCCTGCGGGCTGCCTCACCTAGCGCGCAGAACATCGGCGAACGCGATATCCTCGGTAACCAGTACGGTGGCGATGGCCCGAAGCACTTCCCTGGCGTCACCGTCACGGGATGGGAAAAAGTGGGCAATTATGCCCTCCGCTTCGATTTCAGCGACGGCCACCGCACCGGCCTCTACAGCTACGACTACCTGCTGAAACTGGCCGAACGACATCGATAGACCATACACTCATCCGCCACGTTCGCCCAGCCAGCTCGCTCGCCCTACTTGCTACCCGCTACTCACCACTCGCTACTTTAAAAAATGTCCCTTCCAGCCCGCACCACCACCGCCGAGATCGAACTCGGCGCCGTCCTGCAGCCGAAATTCGGTTCCGACGGACTCATCCCCTGTATCACGCAAGATATCAGCACCGGTCAGGTGTTGATGTTCGCCTTCATGAACGCCGAGTCGTTCGCCCACACACTCACGACCAAAAAAGCCACCTACTGGAGCCGCTCCCGCAACAAGCTTTGGTGCAAAGGCGAGGAGTCCGGCAACGTTCAGTGGGTTAAAGAGCTCTACACCGACTGCGACCAGGACGTGGTCTTGATCAAGGTTGAACAAAGCGGTGCGGCCAACGCCTCTTGCCACAACGGTTACAAGAGCTGTTTTTACCGCAAGCTCGACTGCCTCGATGCGGCCGCCGCAGGCACCAGCTTCAAACTCACGTTCAACTCCGAACCGCTCTTTGATCCGGCGGTGGTCTACAAAAAGAAGTAAACTCCCGGCTTCCGTGCTCGGGACAAAAAAAGGGCCGACTCAGTTGTCGGGCCTTTTTTATGTCCCGCCCAACCAGGGCCGATCGAGGGGAAACCTCAGGCGGCACCTGGGACGATGCCGCGTTCGCTCTTGGCGGCGAACTCCAGCAGCAGCTTAAACTCCGCCGTATCGGCGTTGGCATGACCGCGCAGCTTCTCCAGCGCCTGGCTGCGATTGAGTCCATCGCGGTACAGCACGCGGTAGATTTGCTTCACGCGTTCGAGTTGTTCAGCCGAATAGCCACGACGCTCAAGCCCGACTTTATTGAAGGCTCGCGCCACCGCCGGCGTACCGTCGGCGATGAAAAAAGGCGGTAGATCCTGAACCAGCTTGGCCGTGGCCGAAAGCATGGCATGAGCGCCGATACGGCAAAACTGGTGCACGCCGCCATAGCCGCCGATCACCACATGATCCTCGATCACCACGTGCCCGGCCAACATCATACCGTTACTCGCGACAATGTGGCTCCCAAGCACGCAATCGTGGGCGATGTGCCCGTAGGCGAGGAAGGTATTGTCGTTTCCCACCATGGTGAAGTCGCCATCGTTGGTGGCGGCATGCACGGTGAAGTATTCACGGAACACGTTGCGGGCACCGATACGCACCCCCGGGTTGCCACCTTTGTATTTCAAGTCCTGCGTTTTGCCTCCGATGTTGGCGTAGGGGAAAACCTCACACGCTTCGCCCAGTTGGGTGTTGCCCTCAACCGATGCATGGTGGTGCAACCGGGTGCCCGCACCTAGCCGGACGCCGGCCCCGACGTAAGCGAAGGGGCCGATCTCGACGTCGGCGCCGAGTTCGGCCGAGGACTCAATGATAGCGGAAGGATGAATTTTCGACGACATGAAGGAAACGCAACAAAGGTCGGTCAGGCGGGCGCGAAAGGTCGGAGAATTTAATCCACCTCACTGGAATCGATGATGGCGAACATCAGCTCGGCCGAGGAAACAACCGTGCCGTTAACGGTGCAGTTGCACTCAGCCTGGGCGAGTTTGGCGCCGCGCGACTTGGTGAGTTTGGCGTTGATGATGATCTGGTCGCCAGGACGCACGGGCTTACGGAATTTCACCCGGTCGGCGCTCATGAACAACGAGGTCTTTCCCTCACTGCTGCCACGGCGCAGCATGAGGATGCCGGCGGCCTGCGCCATGGACTCCAGTTGCAGCACGCCGGGCATCACGGGATTGCCGGGGAAATGGCCTTGGAAGAACGGCTCATTGATAGTCACGTTCTTGATCGCGACCAGTTCGTCCTCACCGATGAACTCCACCACGCGGTCGATCATCACAAACGGATAACGGTGCGGAAGCGTGTCGAGGATGCGGCGGATATCGAGCTCGGTCTCGGAGGGAAGAACCTTGGACGGGCGCGGCTTTTTCTTGGGGCCCTTGCGCTTCTCTTCGAGCTTGGCGAAGAGCAGCTTGGTTAGCTCCGCGTTGATCGCATGGCCGGGGCGGGTGGCGATGATGTGAGCCTTGAGCGGCATGCCCAGCAGCACGATATCGCCAATGATATCGAGAATCTTGTGACGCACGAACTCGTCCTTAAAACGCAGGCCCTCCTTGGAGAGAATTTTGTCGCCCTTGATGACCACGGCGCAGTCCAGCGAGCCGCCCTTGATCTTGCCCAGCTTGAGCAGTTCCTCGATGTCCTCGTAAACGACGAAAGTACGCGAGGCGGCCAGTTGAGTCAGGTAAACATCGGGGTCGATCGTGAGCGTGAGGTGCTGCGTGTGGATACCCCGATCATCGGCCGAAGTGCAGGTGATCTTTAGCTCATCGCAAGGCAGAGCGATGACCGAAGAGTTGCCCCGCGTGACCGAGACGGCCTCCTCCAAAACGAAATACTCGCGGTCCTTATCCTGCTCAACCGGTTCGC
>JBIIMH010000112.1:0-6376 GCA_044338095.1 Rariglobus sp.
TTTCCGTAAAACTCGAGCTCGGTCAGCGTGTTCAGGCGGGCGGCCGGGGCGATCAGGTTGAGCTAATCGTCAACCGAGCGAAGGGGTGTCACCTAGCCGAGTGGAACTTTCGCTTGGCGGCACGCCCCCGCGCCCATCAGCATGGCCGGAAATGTCCTCTCCTGCTCAACCTGCCGTGGTGCATGGCCTACGTGGATGGCGCCTGGTGGCGCTCTGGCCCTTGGGGTTACTCATGCGCTTATGGGGCAGATCCCTTCACATTGAGGCTTCGCCAGAAACCCTCCGGCGTCTCAGCAAGACCGATCAACCCGTGGCGTTCACACTGTGGCACAACCGGCTCTTCATCACCGCAGAGGTATTCCGCCGCTACCGGCAAGGGCGTTCGGTTTACGGCCTGGTCAGCCCAAGTAAGGACGGCGCGTGGCTGGAGGCGTTTTTTTCGCTTGTGGGCATTCGCGCAGTACGTGGCTCTAGCAACAAACTGGGACGCGAAGCCGTCACCGCCTTAGTCGAAGTCATGAAATCGGGTCACGATATCGGCATCACCCCGGACGGTCCGCGCGGGCCGATCTATGAATTCAAGGCGGGCGGCTTGATCGTCGCTCGGCGCGTCCAAGCTCCGCTGCTGCTGGTGGGCTGCGCCTATGAAGCATCCTGGCAATTTAAGAGCTGGGACCGTTTTCACCTGCCCCACCCCTTCTCCACTCTTCGTGTTTACTGCGTGGAGGTGCCCAGCGCTGAGCTCTCCGACCGGGATGCCTGTGCACTTGCCCTTCAGGCTAGCCTCCGCGCAATGAACCCGGATTACGCGGTCAAGATGACCGTGATTTGAGCAAGTGAATGTGCCGACTTGAGTGGGCACGTGCGTGTTATCAGGCGCCGAAACGGCACCGAAATCCAGCTCGATTTACGCACAAAGTTTTTCAGCGTAGCCCCCTGGGCTCTTTCTAGCCGCGAAGGCGTGGAGCCAGGGCGGCTCAGCGGGGGCGAAGAGCCGGGGGCCGTGGCTTGGCGGGATTCATGACTTCCGACGATTGACAACCTACCGGTGCTTCGGCTCTCTGACCATTTCTATCATGGCAAACATCCTTATTTGGCTTTTCACGGCTGTCCTCATTCTCGTCTCCGTGTTCATTGTCCTCGTAGTGCTGGCGCAGAAAGCCAAGACCGACGGCGGCATGGGTGCGGCCCTCGGTGGCGGTGCCACGGAAGCGGCCTTCGGCGCCGATACCGGCAACGTCTTAACGAAGCTCACCATCAACGCCGCCATCCTGTTCTTCGTGCTCACGTTCGGCCTGTATTTGGCCAACATTTATGTCGCCAAGCATGCGAAGAGCTCCGAAGGCCAGCTGCCCACCATCGCCGTGCCGGCAGCGCCCGCCGTCGCGCCGGCTGCTGCTCCGGCCGCCCCCAGCGTCGCCTTGCCGAACGCAGTTCCGGCTGAAGCCGCCAAAAACTGATTCGCGTGCACCTCGCGTCCCTTCGGACGAGTCAATCAAGGCAGGCGACGTTGTTCGCCTGCCTTGTTGTTTTTAGCGCCCTGACTCCACTGGAATCGTGGGGCCAATCAAAACGTTACCGCCCACCGGCTCGCTACGTGCAATTTGGTCAGCCCGACCAAGCCGAGGGCCGTAAAATCCTCGAAAACTTCCGTCTCCAGGGCATCTCCGGGGATTACTTCCTGGAGTTTGAACTCCATGTATTACCCCGGCGCGGCGAGACGCACGTCGTCAAGGGAGGTCGGCTCTGGGGCGGCCGCAATGAAATCGGCCCGGTTTCACGCGTGGAATTACCCGCCGTCGAGGGCGCTTCCGCCCGTCGCTTGCTCGTGCAAAATGGTGCCACCGGTTCCGTCTGGATTGCTGGCACTGCGGCCACAGCCGCGCTGCCCGGCGCGCTCGATCCGGCCGCCTTGTTCGCCCCGCTCGCGGGCACCGACCTCACCGCCTTCGACCTGCAGATGCCCTTTCTTTATTGGAATGACTTTGTCTTCGAGGGTGTCGCCCCGGTTCGCGGCCGCCCCGCCCACGTGTTTTTGGTTTATCCGCCCGCCAACATCGTTGCGCTCAAACCCGAACTAAGCGGAGTCCGCGTTTATTTGGATACGCAATTCGGTGCCTTGGTGCAGGCGCAACAAATCGGCTCCGAGGAACGCGTTCTTAAATCCATCACCGTGCTCGACCTCAAAAAGGTCGACGACCAGTGGATGGTGAAAACCATCGATTTGCGCGACGAAGCCACGCGCAACAAAACCCAGTTTGTCGTAACCGGCGCAGCGCTCGGCCTCGATTTTTCCGGCGCACTGTTTGATTCCGCCGCATTGGGCGGCGCCATCACGCCACCCCCGGCCGAACGCATCCACCAACTCTCACAATGAGCACCCAATCCGCTCCCGCCCCAGAACTCTTGACTGGAATTCGCGCGGTCATTTTCGACCTTGATGGCACCTTGCTCGACTCGATGCCGCTGGTCATGCGGGCCTTCGCCCATGCGTTGGCACCGTTTCGGCCCGATCTGGATATGGCGGGAATTTTCCAACGCCTGGGCGGCCCGCCAGAACGCACCTTTTTGGAGCTCATTGGCGATGAGACCAAAGCCGGCGAAGCTATGCGCCGACTGGAGTCATTTGGCTTCGAAAACGGCGCTCTCGTGCAATCCTTCGATGGCATGCGCGGCCTGCTGGAAATGCTGCATGCAAACGGGCTCCGCTTGGCGATCTGGACGGGCCGCGATCGACGGACCACCGAGTCGCTTTTGACCGCCCACAATCTGGTCGGATTTTTCTCCACCGTGGTCTGCGGCGATGACTTGCCGACACACAAACCCCACCCGGGCGGCCTGCTGGAGATTCTCGCACGCCTGGCTGTGCACCCCCACGAAGCGATTTATTCCGGTGATGCCGATGCCGACGTACTCGGTGGTGCTGAAGCGGGCGTACGCACTGTGCTCATCCACCACGGACGCGAAATCGAAACGTCGATTGCCACGCGCGCCTGGCATGTCGTCGGGACACCGCCGCAGGCCTATGCGCTCATCGCGGCCGCGCTAGCGACGCCCGCCTTCGCGCCGCGCTCCGTCACACCGTTGGGTTAAATTATTATTGAAGCACCCAGGCTGTTTAGCCTTGGTCAAAACGAACTTTTCCCTGCTATTGGGATCTCAACTAGACCACTCTTCCATGGCCAAAAAAACCACCCCGCCTCCGGCACCGCTCACGTTTGATCTGCCCGTTTCGTTAATCGAAAAGATCGAAATCCACCGCAAAAAGCTCGGCCTGAAGAGCACCAGCGAGGTCATACGCCATGCAATCAGCCAGTTCGACATCAGCCTCTACGAGTCCGATGCGCCCGAACACCGCCAGATTTCCGTTCGCCTGCCCGCGCCGACCAAGGCCCTGCTCGTCAAAGCCGCCAAGAAAAAGCAAGTCAGCGTTGGCGAACTGCTGCGCGTGGCCATCGACAAGCTGCCCGCCAAGAGCGTCGTGGCCGCTGCCTCGAAGAAAAAATCCAAATAACCACCATCCTCAGCGGTCAATTCACCGCCGATTTCCAGGCAAGTTTCCGCTGTGCGCGGGGCTTGCCTTTCTTATGTCCGCATTTTTTGCTCCCCTCTTTAATTCATGAGCCAAGCACCTGCTCCGCTTTCCACCTGGGCCCTTAACGTATCGCCTTCGCCGACGCTAGCCGTCGATGCCAAGGCCAAGGCTCTCGCCGCTGCCGGCGAGGATGTCTGCGGCTTTGCCGCCGGCGAGCCCGACTTCGACACACCCGAGCACATTAAAGACGCGTGCATCGCCGCGCTCAAATCCGGCAAAACCAAGTATGCACCCACGCCCGGCATCGAACCCCTGCGCCAGGCCCTGGCTGACAAATACCTCGCCGACTACGGGCTGAAATATGCCCCCTCGCAGTTCATCGTTTCCCCCGGCGGCAAGTTCTCCTGCTACCTCACGATCCTCGCCGTGTGTTCACCCGGCGACGAGGTGATCATTCCCGCCCCGTTTTGGGTGAGTTACCCGGAGATGGTTAAACTGGCCGGTGCCACGCCCAAGCTGGTTCTCGCCGATGACACCACCGGATTCAAACTCACGCCCGCGCAACTGGAAGCGGCGATCACCCCGAAGACCAAGCTGCTCATCATCAACTCGCCGTCCAACCCGACCGGCGCTGTTTACACCAAGCCCGAGCTGGAGGCGCTCACCGCCGTGGCGCTCAAGCACAACCTCTACATCATGTCGGATGAGATCTACGAGCATCTCACCTATGATGGCGCCAAGCATTTCAGCCCGGCGTCGTTCAGCCCTGAAGCCTTTGCGCGCACGATCATCGTCTCCGGTTTTGCCAAAACCTACGCGATGACCGGCTGGCGTCTCGGCACCACGGTGGCCCCTGCGCCCATCGCCAAGGCCATTTCCGAGCTGCAAAGCCAGATGACCTCCAATGCCACGACCTTCGCCCAATACGGCGCGGTTGCTGCACTCAAGGAAAAGGAGAAGACCGACGCCGCGCTGAAAACCATGCTCGTCGCCTTTGATCGCCGCCGGAAGTTCCTCCACGCCGAGCTCAATAAAATCCCCGGCATCAAGTGCCTGCTCGCCGAAGGCGCGTTTTATTTGTTCCCCAACATCTCCAGCTTCGGCCTGAGTTCGGCCGACTTCTGTGCCCGCCTCTTGGAAAGCGAGAAGGTTGCTGCGGTGCCGGGCAGTGCGTTCGGTGCAGAAGGCTACCTGCGCCTCAGCTACGCCACCAGCGATGAAATCATCGCCAAGGGTGTGAGCCGCTTGGCCAAGTTCTGCGCCACGCTCAAGCCGGTGGCCTAAGTCCGGGAAGGACCCCGCCATCAATTCATCCCGCCGCGCGCCAGCCGCCGGCGGGATTTTTTTTGTGCGCGCACAGCACTGCACCTAAAACCGGATTGCCAACGCCCCCTCCCCACCCCTACCCCCCGGAACCAGCGCACTCACCGCGCTACCTTCACGCACACCGCTCGTCCAAGATCCGCTGCATCTGTTCGGGCGTGATGAGCGGGTGCACGGAATGGGATACCGTCGGTTTCATTGGGGAATTCAGCACAAGGTGGGGATTGGCGCTCAGCACCGGCCTCGGCGCGGGTTTTGAAGTTCTTGCAGATGCGCTTGCCATCGAGCCAGCCGGTGAGGCGGAAAACGATCTCCCCGGAGGGATTCGTGAACTCGGAAATGACGAACTGAGGAGCCTGGGACATGTAGGATTTGCCACGTCAACTGGCAAATCGATTGCTCGTTTCCACCAAGTAACTCATTGATAGCGAGTTAACTGGCGGAGAGGGGGGGATTCGAACCCCCGGTAGGCTTTTACACCTACGGCGCTTTAGCAAAGCGCTGCTTTCGACCACTCAGCCACCTCTCCGTTAAGCAGAAGCGAAAACCAAAGGCGCTAAACGCAAAGTGCAAGGTCTTTCTCTCGCGTTTCTCCGCAACCTGCAACTTCCCCCTTTTCTCCTCGGCGCATCCCTGCCCGTCCTGCGCCCTACAGCCCCTAGCGAAACTACCGAAATCAGCTTTCGTCGTCGTCTGGACGCTCAATCGCATCCCGACACTCGCTCATCACCCGCAGCCAGATCTCGCGCAGGTCGAACAAGCGCGGCTGGGCATCAGCCCTGAATTTCACCACCGCAGCCTGCTTGCCGGCCGCAGCCGTGTTCAGCAGCGCAAAGGTGCGATTAAGCTCAGCCATCGAGCGCTTAAACAGGCTGATCGCCATCGCGTAATCACCAAAATCGAGTGCCTGAATCGCCAACATGGCTTGCTCCTCGCCCCGGTAAATCGAGGCGTGCACGTCGATCGCCAGCGACTGAGGGACTTTGGCGCTGGAGTGAGCAATCTGCTCCCAACTGCGCTTAAGACTCAGGTAAATCGCTTTCGTGGAGATAAAGATCGGGTTCTTGTGCAGCGTGTAAGGATCATAGGCACCATCATCCATCTCACCGGTGGTGACCGCGTCCAAATCCTCATCATCCAAATCGTCGTCATCAGCGTCGTCGGTGACGTCCGAACTCCAGGCGTCTTCATCCCAACCCATCAAATGAGCGGTTTCGTCGATGCGATCCTCCTTACCCTTAAGCTGTTCGTAATAAGCGAGGTAACGATGAATCACGTCGTCTTGGGCGCGCAGGTACTTTTCCCAGTCAAATTCATTCCATGCGAGCTCTCCACGATCATCCCACTCGTTGTCGGAGGGGCCGTTGGATTCAGATTTGCTCATGTTTTTGGGGTCCGAGGACCTTAGATTTGGAGGCTGTTCCAAAGCCCCCAAAACGCAAAGCAAATTCCACTTTTGCAAGGAGCGCCGCACCCGTGCCGAGCTGGAGCTCGGCATTCCTTCAAGCAAATGAACTC
>JBIIMH010000113.1:0-6337 GCA_044338095.1 Rariglobus sp.
TCGCCCACGAGGCCGGCGTGCGCTTGATCGGCTCGCTCTGCATTCATCAGAATTGGCAGGACGGGCCGTGGGGCATCAACCACACCGCCCGCCCCTTGCGGCCCTACTTCTCGGCTCGCGATGATTTCCGCCGCGCCGGCCCGGGCGGCCCCGACGGCATGGTCATGACCAGCCAGCACGACAAATCGATCCTTTGGACCGAATACGGCCTCGGCGTGTTCGAACCGGCCTGGCTCGAACGCGCCTGGGTTGGCGGCGGCGGCGGCGGTCGCACCGTTTATGACGACGTGTTCATGTCCCGCCACTACGACTTGGTTCATGCCTCCCTGGAAAACATCGTTAACCAGCGCGTGCCCTACTTCGGCAGCATCGGCCTGGAGTTCAGCACTAAAGACCCCGAGAACATCAACACCAAGCCCAACGGGCTGCTCTTGCGCGAGCTCGTCGCCCAGGCCCGCCGCGCCAAGGTTGTCTTCGCCCACCAGGCCGCGGTCGCCGAATACTATCGCCGCCACTACACCGAGACGCCAGAGACGCTCTTCTACGACGCCGACTTCTGGGCCGGAATGAAAGCCGACGAAAGTGTCACCTCCACGTGGAAGCCGGTGGTCTATCCCGACCTCATTCACATCGAGAACACGCGCTTCTCCGCCTTCTTCAAGCGCCCCGCGGCCCTGCCCGAATATCACTGGGATTACACCAAACCCTGGGATTACCCGAACTGGGGCAACGAGTCCCTGCCGCGCAACGTGATCGGCGTGCTTGTGCCCGGCGAGCACGACAAGTTCGCGGTCACCCCGAGCATCACCGACACGCGCCCGCTGCGCGTCGCCGAGCGCCGCACCGAAACCGCCGCAGGTCTTGAGCTGGTCCTGACGGTGGAGAGCGACCGTGCGCTCACCGCCTTCCCGCTCGCCGTCTGGGATCTGCCGCGCGAGTGGCAGGCCGGTGACAAGGGTTGGAAAATCGAGGGCGCGCGGCGCTTCGTGCCCATCCGCGCCCCCTACACCGGCAACCTCAACGGCGTGATCGAGGCCGACCTCAAGCCGGGCAAAAACGTTATCCGCCTGCTCGTTTCGACCCCGGCGCGCACCCTTCGCACCCAGGATGTGGCCGCCGGCGACGTGCGCGCGAAGGTTTTCACCCGCAACGACACGAGCACCGCCTATGTCTGGTCGATGAAGCCGTGGGCGACGGAGTTCACGCTCACCGTGCCCGAGGGCAAGAGCGTGCAGTTCTACGCCGCGCCCCAAGGCAAACGCGTGGACCTGCCGCCCGGCACCCACCGCCTGACGATACCCCAGGAAAAATGGGCGCGTGTCGTCGGCCTGCCCCGCGACGAACTCGCCGCCGCCCTCGCTCCCTGAGGACGCGAGTCGCCGACGAAGGCGGGGTGGCTCCGCGATGGCCAGCCCGCTGCATCTTTCCCCAACACTTATCGATACCATCCCCCATGAAGTCGCTGCTCCGACTTAATCGTCGGACAAAAATCGCGCCCCCTCTTTTTCTCTTCTCCTGTCTTCCCCTCGCCGCCGCCCCCATCAGGGCGGCCGATGCCAACCCGGTTGCTTGGCATAAGCACATTCGGGAATCCGAGGCTGTCCGTGCGCAACGCATGGCTTTCGCCCAAAGCGAGCTCTACACCCTGCTTGACCCCTTCAGCGCCAAACTCGCCAAGGCGACTTGGAAGATCGCCCCTGGGATGGAACCGTTCAGTTTCGTTTATTCTCGCCGGGATGAAGTCTGGAACTTCCGGGCTCCTTCGGCGCAGGGGCCGGTGCAGGCCGCGCTGAATCAGGTGCGTAAAGGTCTAAAACCTATTATACAATGGTTTTAACCTCCTCTCGATGTGGACTGCCGCCGCGCTACGTTTTGCCACGATTTCCCCAGAGAAGACTATAAAACGCACGCGGCCCCCCCCAATGAGGGCGGTCGATCCGCCTATACGGCGGCGGGCCACTCCCACTTGCGATGGGCCCAGTGCTCGCTCAGGGTTTGCCGGTGGTTTTCGATCACCTGGTTGATAACAGCGGCGTCATCCGCATAGCCAATTTCAGGGATTGAATCCGGGATGCGATCGTAGCCCTTTACAAAATACAGCAGCGCGAAGGCGGTCTGCTGCCGAGCGGGCCAAACGGAGGCGGGCGCACCCAGGGTCTCTTCAAAATAAATGGCCAACAATTCCACGCTTTGGACAAAAGCGGTGGGAGCGTGAATCTGGTGGAGCTTTTTACGGATGTCCGGAAGCATCTCACGCAGCGTGAGGATCGCTTCGCTGGTGACCAAATCACCGCCCCTGGCCACGTAGGCTGCCGTGGAGGGTGCGGGGCCATCGGGCAGTGCCCTCAGGTAGTGGGTCAGTTTTTTTGATAAAAGCTCTTTACGGTTTTTCATAACGTTAAGACTGCATGGACTTCATGACGGCAATGGGTGCTGTTTTTAGATCGAAATCAGGTATCCGCTGAGCGCCTGCTTTTGGTGAAGGTGTACGCCGAAGTGACGAAACCGAACAAGGCCAAGTCGGAGATCCGGCTCGATCCGCTGGGCGGATAGAGCCCACCCGAGGTCTAATTAACCAGAAAATATTCATTTTTAATGAGATGAGGAATAATGGATTGCGCGTGAGCAGCAGTGCCCCGCGCGCCGTCAGTAATCAGGGACACGCTGCGCGGCCTTTGGTGCTAATGAGAACTGAAACTCCCGACGCGGGAACCCGAGGTTCGCCGGGGTTTCACACGCGCCAAATGAATCGTCCTGCGCGCACGTATTTTGGATTCGAGTTCCTTGAGCGCCAATGTGAGGGCCTGGATTGGCGTAAAGGCGACACGCTCCGTGTGGAGGTCCGGGCCAGGAACCGAGATGTGGAGGTGAACGCGATAGGGCGGCGATGCTTCCGTGCGCCGTTCGATCACCACTTTGGCGTCATCGATGTGCACCCGCTGTGAAAGTGCGGTGAGGTGATTTTCGACCAAAGAATCCAGCGAACGACCGACGGGAAGATTAAGATTTCTGATGGTGAGCTGCATGTTTTTTTTGGGTTTAATCGTTGTCCGCTTCGCCGTGCCCGCCAACGGGGCGAGCACTCGAAACGTTCTACGTCGCCCATATTAGGCGGAAAAAATGGATTCGACTATTACTGCGTTTCTAATGATCAGTTAGCTTTAACCTAAGCCATAAATACCCATGGATTGGCTCAATTATCATCACCTGCGCTATTTTTGGACGGTGGCCAAGGAGGGCGGGTTGCGCCAGGCCGCGGAGAAGTTAAACATCTCCCAGCCGTCGATTTCCTCGCAGATCGGCGAGCTTGAGGAGGCGCTCGGCGAAAAGCTGTTCAGGCGAAAAGGCCGGGCCAACGTGCTCACCGATGCCGGCCAGACCGTGCTGCGTTATGCCGACGAGATTTTCAATCTGGGCCGTGAGCTCACCACTGCGATTAAGCAGGGCCCCACAACCCAGACGCTTCGCCTGCACGTGGGCATTGCCGACGCCTTGCCCAAGCTGGTCACCCACGAGATCCTCAAACCGGTCTTCGCCATGTCCAGGCAGGTGCATGTGATCTGCCGCGAGGGCAAAACAGAAGACCTGATCGGGCATTTGGCGGCGCACCGGCTCGACATCGTGCTCTCCGACGAACCCGCCTCCGGATTGAGCACCAGCAAGGTCTTTAATCACCACCTCGGGGAGTCGTCGGTGACCGTTTGTGCCGCTCCGCAATTAGCCGCCGCACTCAAGCCCGGATTCCCCAAGTCACTGCACGGTGCTCCCGCGTTGCTGCCGGGTGAATCGACCTCACTGCGCCGCTCCCTGGAAAAATGGTTTCGCTCCATTGGGGTCCGCCCCCAAGTGGTGGCGGACTTTGACGACGGCGCGTTGATGAAGGTCATCGCCGCCGAAGGACGCGGTTTCGTGGCCATCCCCTCTGTGATCATGGTGGAGGCGAAGACCCGCTACGGCCTGGTGGCCATCGGCACGACCCTGCGCTGCGTGGACAACGTGTATGCCATCACGGCCGAGCGGCGGCTTTCGCATCCGGCCGTGAACCTGATCACCGAGAGTGCGCGGCGGCTTTTCGGCCCGTAAACCCGGTAACTCCCGCCCTGCACAGCCCACTGCGTTTTGCGCAAAAACGGTGGTGCAATGTCCGCATCAAAACCCTTTGCTTCGTTTTTTACCGTGATCGACACGCCACTTTTTTATAAATCCATTGCCGAACTGGCCGACGCCCTTGCCGCCGGCACCACCACTTCGGTTGCCCTCACCCAGGCCATAATTGAGCGCACGCTCGCCGTCGAGGAACGCGTTAAAGCGTTTAACTCCTACGACGCCCCCGACGCCCTCGCGCAGGCCGCCGCCTCCGATGCGCGCCGGGCCGCCGGCCAGGCCCTCGGCCCGCTCGACGGCATTCCTATCGGCATCAAAGACGTGATCGCCGTCACCGGCCAGCCGCTCACCGCCTCGTCAAAAATGCTGGCGAACTTCGTTTCGCCTTACGACGCAACTGTCACCCAGAAGCTCAAAAAGGCCGGCGCGGTCATCTGGGGCCGCCTCAACCTCGACGAGTTCGCGATGGGTTCGTCCACCGAGAACTCCGCCTTCCACACCACGCGCAACCCCTACAACCTTGATTGCGTTCCCGGTGGTTCCTCCGGCGGCAGCGCGGCCGCCCTCGCGGCCGGTGAGGCCATTGCCACCCTCGGCTCGGACACCGGCGGCTCGATCCGCCAGCCGGCCGCGTTGTGCGGTGTGGTCGGACTCAAGCCGACCTACGGCCTGGTTTCGCGCTTCGGTTTAATCGCCTTTGCCTCGTCGCTCGACCAGATCGGCCCGTTCACCCGCACGGTCGAAGACGCCGCGATCCTCCTGCAATCCCTCGTCGGCCACGACCAACACGACTCGACCTCCGTCAAAACGGAAATCCCCGATTACCGTGCTGCGTTAAAGGAGAAAAAAGGCCCGTGGCGCATCGGCATTCCCAAGGAATATTTCGCCGAAGGGCTCGATCCCGAGGTCGCCGCTGCGGTGGAAAAAGCGGTCACCTTTTACGAGAAAATGGGCTGTGAGATTAAGAACGTTTCGCTGCCGCACACCGAGTACGGCGTGGGCGTTTACTACATCATCGCCACGGCCGAGTGCTCCTCGAACCTGAGCCGCTACGACGGCATCCGCTACGGCCACCGCTCGGCCGAAGCCAACGACGTCGTTGACCTTTATTTCAAGTCGCGCGCCGAGGGTTTCGGTGCCGAGGTGAAGCGCCGCATCATCCTAGGCACCTACGTGCTGAGCAGCGGTTACTATGATGCGTATTATCTGCGTGCCCAAAAAGTGCGTACGCTCATCCGCCAGGATTTCCTCAACGCCTACAACGAGGTTGACGCCATCATCACGCCGACGGCGCCGACACCGGCCTTTAAGCGCGGAGCCAAGGCCGATCCGTTGGCGATGTACCTGTGCGACGTTTACACGATCGGGGTGAACTTGGCTGGGTTGCCCGGCATCAGCGTGCCGTGTGGATTCTCCGCCAGCGGGCTGCCAATCGGCATGCAGTTAATCGGCCAGCCCTTCAAGGAAGCCGAGCTGCTGGCGATCGCCCACGCCTACGACTCCGCCCACGACTGGTCCCGCCGCACCCCGAAACTCTGAGGAAAGTTACACAGAGGGCACTAGAGGTTGCACAGAGACCACGGAGATGAATACCGCGATCAATCAACTGACCGAACAGATCATCGGCGCGGCCATTGAAGTCTATCGTGAGGTTGGCCCGGGGCTGCTCGAATCCGCCTACCAGCGGGCATTGTCGCATGAACTCACCCTTCGCGGGCTGAAGTTCGAGGAGCAAAAACTTTGTCCCATCAAATACAAAGATCTGGTTATCGACGACGCCTACCGCCTCGATTTTTTGGTCGGGGGACTGGTTGTCGTTGAGCTGAAAGCAGTCGATTCCCTCACCGACGTACATGAGGCCCAAGTTCTCACCTACTTAAAGTTCACGGGCTGTCACCTCGGCCTCCTCCTCAATTTCAACTCCACGACCCTGGTCAAAGGCCTTCGCCGCCTCGCTCGGTGACCTCTGTGCCACCTCTCGTGCCCTCTGTGTAACTACTCCGCCTTCCGACTCTCGTTCCCCCCTCCCTCTCCCCCTTTTTTCATGAAATACGAAGCTGTCATCGGTCTTGAGGTCCACGTGCAGATCAAGACCCGCTCCAAGATGTTTACCCGCGTCGCCGTCGGCTACGGTCAGGCGCCCAACACGCTCACCGATCCTGTCGTGCTCGCTCTGCCCGGCGTCCTCCCGGTGATGAACAAGGCCGCCTCGATGCCATCATCAAAACCGGTC
>JBIIMH010000451.1:0-6301 GCA_044338095.1 Rariglobus sp.
CGGATTCAGCATTTTTAACCACAAAAAACGGTTATGCGAAATTGGAGGCATCGGAATTCAGATGGTTCGTTTTTGCGTAATTTCGCGCCTTTTGCGGTTAACCGGTTGGTTGGATTCGAGCTCGTGGCTTGTTTTGCCGTTACCAAGTCTTACATGCATTGGAGTTAACCCTTCACGTTTTGCGGGTGACTTCCGTTTGTGTCATTTCGAGTGTTTCGTGGGCAATAATTCAGGGGCGTTTTGGGGCCTGTGCCCGCTGCCGTTTCTTCCGTGCAGTCCGTGTGTTCCGTAGGCACCAATCCGCTCCCACCCGCCGCCTCATCCGCAAAAAGGACACTTGACGATGTTTACAAAAAAAATTGTAAATTCGGCAAATGACGGATGCCATCGCAACCCCCGAACTCGATCGCGAGACTATCGCGTTTTGGGTGGAAGTGGCTGACTTAATCGGGGTTTCACACTCCATTGCAGAAACTTACGCGGTTATTTTTCTCGCAGCTCAACCCCTCAACGCCGACGACATCGTCGCAAAACTGGGGGTGAGCCGCAGCGGAGCAGGGCAAGCGCTCAAGCAATTGTCCGAAATGGGCGCAATCCGCCCCTCCACCGGGGTCCAAAGCCGCAAAGACCACTATGAGCTGCAGACGGATCTCGGGGTATTGATGCGGCTGTTTCTCAACAGCCGCATGCTCCCACGCATTGAAGAGCTCTCCCGCCGCCGCGCCGATCTCGCTGCGCAAGCCCAGCGAAGCGGAGCGGAGCACCTGATTGCCCGCTTTGAGAAGCTGGACCGTTGGGGCGCCAAGACCACCCCGCTACTCGCTTTGCTTAAAACCTTCGCGAGTTAGCCGCAGGGATCAGAAAATAATTTAAAGGAAAGTCACTGGGAAGTGACGGGGCGAAGCCGTGGCTGGCCACGAAGCAAAAAACGTATTAACCGCGAATAACGCCAAGTCTCGCTAAGTCGGCCCCCTCTAAACTTCGTGCCCCTTCGTGCACTTCGCGGTTAAATAATCAGTAGTGAGTAGCGAGTAGCGGGTAGCGTGTAGCGGGTAGCGTGTAGGACAACGCTTTTTATCAATCATTATAAAGCCTCACTCCGGTTCTTCTGTGTGTTCCGTGTATTCCGTGGGCAATCCTCCTAGTTTCGTGTAATTCGAGTGTTTCGTGGGCAAAAATCATTCGTGGTAATTAACTTCATGGTGTCCTCATGTTAAAAGTTTTCACCCATCATCGCTACCTGCTCTGGCAATTCACCAAGCGCCAGATCGAGCAACGCCACCGCGGCAGTGCACTGGGGATGATATGGAGTGTGCTCAGCCCCCTGGCGATGATGGCAATTTACACCGTCGTCTTCGGTCTGATCTTTAAAGGCAGCTATAAAGGTGTCGAAAACCAGTCCACCATGGATTACGCGCTGGGGATCTTTTTAAGCATCACCATTTACCAAACCATCTCGGAAGTCATCGGCAGTTCGGCCGGCGCGATTGTAGCCCAACCCAATCTGGTTAAAAAAGTCGTTTTTCCCCTCGAAATCCTGCCCTTGGCTAACCTAGGCGCCGCCTTTTATCAATTTGGCGTCAGTTTGATCCTCGTCCTCCTCGGGGTTGCGACCCTCGGCAACGGACTGAGCCTTCACTCACTACTCTTTTTCGTGGCGTTTCTGCCCCTCATTCCTTTGGCGCTCGGTGCTGCGCTCATCCTATCTTCCCTAGGCGTCTTTTTACGGGACATCCAATATGCAGTCGGCCCCCTCTGTATGGTTTTGATGTATGCGAGCGCTGTTTTTTATTCCGCCAATATGATCCCGCCGGCGATCTGGGTGTTTATTAAGTACAACCCCCTGATTCATATCATTGAACAAGCGCGTGCGGTGCTGCTCTGGCACCAACCCCTCCAGTGGCACGGACTCGCCTACAGTTTCTCCTGTGGACTGGTGCTACTCGCAATTGGTCTAGTGACCTTCAAAAAACTAAAACCCGCCTTCGCGGATGTAATCTGATGAAGAAGTAGTGAGTAGCGGGTAGTGGGTAGCGAGTAGACGAATGAATTGAATGTGTTTTTTGTGTCATTCAATGTGTTTCATGGACAATAATTGGTGGTGAGTGGTTAATTATTTTCTTCTGTGTGTTCCGTGTATTCCGTGGGCAATCCTCTGAGTTTCGTGTCATTTCGTGTAATTCGTGGGTAATAATCGGACCTCCGCTCACCTTCGCACACTTCGCGGTTAAACTATCGTAACCCATGCAAACCCGTAAAGGCATCGTTCTCGCTGGCGGCTCCGGCACCCGCCTATATCCGCTGACCATCGCCATCAGTAAACAACTGATGCCGATCTATGATAAGCCGATGATCTATTACCCCCTCTCCGTGCTCATGCTCGGAGGAATCCGGGAAATATTAATCATCTCGACCCCCGCCGATCTCCCCCTTTTTAAACGCCTACTCGGCGACGGCAGCCAGTTCGGCCTAAACCTCAGCTACGCCGAGCAACCCAGCCCCGACGGACTCGCCCAAGCCTTTACCATCGCCGCCGACGTTGGTTTCCTGAGCGACGAACCAGCCGCTCTTGTTTTAGGGGACAACTTATTCTACGGCCATGACTTCGCCAAATCGGTCATGGCAGCGGCGGTCTCCACTACCGGCGCCACGATCTTCGGCTACCACGTGGCCGACCCCAAAGCCTACGGCGTGGTTGAGTTCGCTCCTGATGGCCGCGTGCTTTCGCTGGAAGAAAAGCCTGAAAAACCCAAGTCGAACTACGCCGTTCCCGGTTTATACTTTTACGACGCCCAAGTGGTTGCTCTGGCCCGCAGCCTAAAACCCTCGCCCCGAGGCGAACTGGAAATCACCGATTTGAACCGCCTGTATTTAGATAAAAATCAACTCCAGGTTGAGCTCCTCGGCCGAGGCACGGCCTGGTTGGATACGGGCACGCACGACAGTTTGATTGAAGCCGGGCAATTTGTAGCGGTGATTGAAAACCGCCAAGGCTTGAAAATCGCCTGTTTGGAAGAAATCGGCTACCGCCAAGGCTGGCTGGACCGCGCCGGATTAGAGTCCCAAATCAAACGCCTAGGCAAATCCAACTACGGAACCTACCTTAAAAACCTGCTGAATTAAGCCATTTATTAACCGCGAAGTACGCGAAGATACGCAAAGTCCGAATCTCTCCGAACCTTCGTGCCCCTTCGCGTACTTCGCGGTTAAAAAATTCTGATTCCTTCCTCAATGATCTATCTTCTCGGCGGTTCCGGCTATGTCGGCCAAGCCTATCAACAATTTCTCAACCTTAAAGGCATCGCCTTTAAGAGCATCGCCCGCGCCGATCTCGACTACGCCAACCCAACCGCCCTGACCGCCGCCCTGCGCGCCGACAAGGTTACCTTCCTGATCAACGCCGCCGGTTACACCGGTAAACCCAACGTTGACGCCTGCGAAACCGACAAGACCAACTGCCTTTTTGGCAACGCCATCCTCCCCGGACGCATTGCCGAAGCCTGTGCAGCTGCCGCCGTACCTTGGGGCCACGTTTCCTCCGGCTGTATTTATACGGGGACCCGCGCCGACGGCACTGGGTTTACCGAAGAAGACGCGCCGAATTTCACCTTCCGCCAAAACAACTGTTCGTTCTATTCCGGCACCAAAGCCCTCGGCGAAGAAATCCTCGCCGGACTTCCGAATATCTACATCTGGCGCTTGCGTATCCCCTTCGATCACCGCGAAAACCCGCGGAATTATCTGACCAAGTTAATGCGTTACAGTAGTCTGCTGGAAGCAACCAACAGTATTTCACAGTTGGACGAGTTTGTTGCCGCCACCTTCGCCTGTTGGGAGAAAAAAGTGCCGTTTGGCATTTATAATGTAACGAACCCCGGCCAAGTGACCACCCGCGAAGTGGTCGATTTGATAAAAGAAAGCGGCGTGTGCAAAAAAGAGTATAAGTTTTTCACGGATGAAACGGATTTCATGCAAAAAGCCGCCAAAGCCCGACGCAGCAACTGTGTAATGAACTCCGCGAAACTGGCCTCCGTGGGTATTGCGATGACACCCGTGCGCCAAGCGATAAAAACCGCCCTTCATAACTGGCAGCAGGTTTAACCGCGAATTACGCATAGATTCGGGAAAAAGTGTAATCATTGCTTTCCGGATTCAGCATCTTTAACCACAAAATACGCAAAAACTCGCAAAACCGGATCAAGAAATTGGTGGAGAACAATTTTGCGCCTTTTGCGGTTAGAAAATTCGTGTGCAGTCCTGTATGTCCGAAAACTACATTTTAAAAAACGAGACATATCAGATTATGGGGGCATGTTTTTCTGTGTATAAAGAAAAAGGTCACGGCTTCGTGGAACCCGTATATCAGGACTGCCTCGAAATAGAGCTCGGCCATCTAGGCATCCCCTTTGACCCTCAGCGCAATTACCCGCTCCATCACCGTGGTGTTCAACTTAAGCATTCTTATACGCCTGACCTGCTCTGCTATGATCAGGTCATCGTCGAGCTCAAAGCGGTAAAATCACTGACCGACGAGCACCGAGCACAAGTACTCAATTATCTTAAAGTGACCGGCCTACAACTCGGCCTACTTGTGAATTTTGGCGCATTCCCAAAAGTGGAATGGGAACGAATAATCCTGTCACATTCATGATCTCGAGTTTTGCGTTTTTTTGCGTTTTTTGCGGTTAATAAATTCTCATGAAAATTCTTGTCACTGGCGGTGCCGGCTTCATCGGCTCCAATCTCGTTCGTCTTCTTGTTTCAACTCACGGTCACGAAGTGCTCAACGTCGACGCGCTCACCTACGCAGGTAATCCCCATTCCCTATCCGACCTCGCGGATAACCCCCGTTACCGCTTCGCTCAAGCCGATATCTGCGATGCCCCCGCAATGGCCCGCCTCTTCGCGGAGTTCCAGCCAGACTGGGTCATGCACCTCGCTGCCGAAAGCCACGTTGACCGCTCCATCGACGGCCCGGGCGCCTTCATCCAGACCAATATCACCGGCACCTTCACCCTCCTCCAGGCTGCTCGCGCCCACTACGAAAGCCTAACCGGCCCCGCGTGCGACCGCTTCAGGTTCCTGCACGTTTCCACTGACGAAGTTTACGGAAGCTTAGGCACCGAGGGCCTTTTTACCGAAGAAACCCCTTACGACCCGCATTCGCCCTATTCGGCGAGCAAAGCCGCCAGCGACCACCTCGCCCGCGCCTGGGCCGACACCTATAAACTGCCCGTATTGGTAACCAACTGTTCCAATAACTACGGCCCGTATCAATTCCCCGAAAAACTGATCCCGGTGGTGATCCTAAAAGCCCTGCGCGGTGAGCCGATCCCGTTGTATGGCAAAGGCGAAAACATCCGCGATTGGCTGTATGTCGGTGATCATGCGGAAGCCCTTCATGCAGTTATATCAAACGGCCGAATGGGACAAACCTACAATATCGGCGGCAACAACGAACGCCAAAACATCGACCTAGTCCGATTGCTCTGTAATCTACTCGACGAACTCCGTCCCCGATCCGATGGGAAAAGCTATGCCGAACAGATCACCTTTGTAAAAGACCGCCCCGGCCACGATCTGCGGTATGCAATTGATGCACGTAAGATCAAAACCGAGTTGGGTTGGGTACCCAAGCAAGACCACACCTCAGGGTTCCGGAAAACAGTGCAGTGGTATTTGGATAACAATGATTGGACCGCTAATATCTTAAGCGGTGGATATAAATTGGAGCGGTTGGGGCGTTAAAATGGATCTTGTTAACCACTAATGTGCACTAATCGGCACTAATAAGCGTCGATCCAGAATCACCAGACTGTTTAAACCGCGAAGTACGCTAAGCCTCGCCAAGTCCGATACGAACCTTCGTGCCCCTTCGCGCACTTCGCGGTTAACAAATCCGGGTTCTCCAACTCTTTTTTTCGTGTCACTTCGTGAATTTCGTGGGCAAAATCCGGGTTAATTAACAACAATTGCCAAGTCGTTTGAACCGCGAAGTGCGCCAAGATACGCTAAGTGCAATCCGCAAACAGAAATCCATCTCCGGTTCTTCCGTGTATTCAGTGTATTCCGTGGGCAGCCAACCGTATTTAATGATGAGTAGACTTGATCACTTCGCGCCTCTTCGCGTACTTCGAGGTTAAACAATCAGTAGCGAGTAATGAGTAGTGGGTGGTGAGTAGGTTAGAATGATAAGTGTCTATTAGTGATGGTATGCGTTCAATCCGAAAGGAACAACTTGTTAAGCAAAGCGACGCATGGCAGCAAAGAAACCAACTCGTGGGTGAACTCGTGTAAAACC
>JBIIMH010000115.1:0-6297 GCA_044338095.1 Rariglobus sp.
TTGATCAGTTCGTATACTTCGAGCTTGGCGCCGACGTCGATCCCTCGGGTGGGTTCGTCGAGCATCACGACCTTCGGTCCGGTCATGAGGGCTTTGCCGATCACGACCTTTTGCTGGTTGCCGCCCGAAAGTCCGCCGACGCGGTGGTCCTGGCCGGGTGCTTTGACCCGCAGGGCGGAGAAGAAGTGCTGGTTGCGCACATGCTCGGCACCCGTGTCGATGGTGCCGGTGTGGCCGGTGAACTGCGCTAAGCTGGAGAGTGAGAGGTTGAAGCCGATGGACTGGTCGAGCACCAGTCCGTAGCGGCGGCGGTCCTCGGTCACGAGCACCAGTCCGCGCGCGATGGTGGTCCGGGGGGCTTGGTTGACGAGCGGCGCGCCGGCCAGGCGCACCTCGCCCGCGAGACGATGGCCCCACGCACCGAACAAATGCATGAGCAATTCCGTGCGTCCCGAGCCCATCAGGCCGCCGAAGCCAAGCACCTCGCCGGCGCGCAGCTCGAAGGCGATGTCCCGTAAAAACGCGGGGCGGCCGAGGCGGGGCGCGACGCTCAGGCCGCTGACTTCCAGCAGCGGCGGCGCGTCGGGACAGGGCAGGGCGGCGTGGCGGGGAAACAGGTCGGTGATCTCGCGCCCGACCATGTGCCGGATGACCTCCGCGACTGAGGTGTCGGCGGTGCGCAGCGTGGTGATCGTCTGGCCGTCGCGCAGGACGGTGATGCGATCGGTGATGGCAAAGACCTCGTCGAGCTTGTGGGAAATGTAGATGCAGGCCGTGCCCTGGCTGCGCAGTCGGCGCAGGTGATTGAGCAGCACAGCGACTTCCTGCTCGGTGAGGGCGGCGGTCGGCTCGTCGAGCACGAGTACGCGCGAGCGCTTGTCGATCGCGCGTACGATCTCGATGAGCTGCTTCTGGCCGATGCCAAGGGCCTTGACCGGCATCTCGGGGTCAAGGAGCAGACCAAAGTCGGCGAGCAGGGCGGCGGCGCGCCGGTTCATTTCCAACCAGTCGATCCGGCCCAGCCGGCCTGGGGCGCGGCCCAAAAAGATATTCTCGGCGATCGAGAGCTCTTCAACCAAGGCGAACTCCTGGGTGATGACAGCGATGCCTGCCTGCTCGGCGTCGCGGATCGAGCGGAACGCCACGGGCCGTCCGTCGACGAGCAACTCGCCCTCGTAGCTGCCGTGCGGGTGGATGCCGGAGAGCAGCTTGATCAGCGTGGACTTGCCCGCACCGTTTTCGCCGCAGAGCGCGTGGACCTCGCCCAACTCCAGGCCGAAGCTAACCTCGCGCAGGGCGATCACCCCGGGGAATTTTTTGACGAGGCGACGGGTTTCGAGCAGCGGCATGGGAGGTCGGTCGGAGGCGGGCGGAGGTGGAGAAAGCGGGAGCGCGACGCGTCACTTCAACGAGTCGGCTGCATGGAATCCAGAGTCGACGATGACGGACTTGAGATTGGCCGCGTCCACCGCCACGACCGTTTCATAAATTGCGGGGACGTCCTTCAGGCCGTTGTGCAAGGTGATCGTGCTGGCCGGCGCCTCGCCACGGGCGGTGGCGACGGCGATGCGCGCTGCGGCGGTGGCGAGCTGACTGAGCGGCTTGTAAACCGTCATGCTCTGAGTTCCGCGCTGGATGCGCTGGCAGGCAGTGAGGTCGGCGTCTTGGCCGGTGACGAGGACCTTGCCGGCGAGACCCTCTTCCATGAGCGCCTGGATGGCACCGCCGGCGGTACCGTCGTTGGATGCGATAACGGCGTCGATCTGGCGTCCGGCCTTTGTGATGGCCGCATTCATGATTTTTTTGGCGTTGTCCGGCTTCCAATCGAGCGCCCAGTCCGCGAAGACCACCTCGATTTTACCGGCTTTGATCAAAGGCTCGAGAATCTTGTCCTGGCCCTGCTTGAAGAGCTTGGCGTTGTTGTCGGAGGGAGCGCCGTAGATGCGCACGATGCGCGCCGGACGGTCGGTCGGGAGGCGCGTCGCGATGTAGGCCGCCTGCGTTTCGCCTACCTTCACGTTGTCGAAGGACAGATAAAGGGCGATGTTCGCGTCGAGGATGAGTCGGTCATAGGCGATAACCGGGACCTTGTCACGGTTGGCGGATTGGACTGCGCGGGAGAGGGCGGCGCCATTGTAGGGCACGACGACGAGCACATCGACGGCGCGCGTCAGCAACGATTCGATGTCGCGGACCTGGCGGGTGTTGTCGGAATTGGCGCTCTGAACGATGACACGCGCGCCGAGCCGCTCGGCCTCGGCGACGAAGGTGTCGCGGTCGCGCTGCCAGCGCTCCTCCTTGAGCGTGTCGAGGGAGAGGCCGATGACCGGCTTTTCTTTGGAGGCGTAAACGGGAAGGGACAACGTGATGACGGCGAGCGTCACCGTAAGCGAACGGATGTAGTTCATGGTCGGGGTGTGGTTCTATCGGACGACTCGGGTAATCCAGGGTAGGCCAACGGTATCCGGCCATTATAAACAAGGCTCAACAAAATAATGGGAGGCAGAAGCACCGTATTGCACACCACCGCATCCGCCCCCCACCTCCGTTCTCGCTGATGATCTCCGCTGCCCGCTCAGGTCTGGATTTGGATCTGCGTTTTAACCTGAACTCCGAAGCTGGCATCGATGAGCTGGTGCAAGATGCTGGAGCAGATGATCGTGAGTGAATCCCCGAGGTGCACTAAATAGTGCTTCGACGTAGCGCGGCAGCGCGAAGATGGCAGCTCGGCTCGGCGCGCTGGCCCGCAGGGCCGTTTGGCGTGGGTGCTCGCTCGGCGGGCAACGCCGAACGCAACGGGTGAATGAACAGCCAGGTTCCCGGTAGGTTGCGCCAGATCGCCATGTTCGGCTTCGGAGTTCAGGTTTAAGGCCCCCCCCTTCGCCATAGAAAAAGTGTCCGCCGCGCCGCACGATTGAACCTTTTTGATGCTCGCGCATTCTACTGGGGTGACTGCTTCACCCTGCCATAATGCCCGCCCCCGCCTCGCCTGATCCTTCGCCCGACCTTCTCGCCGCTGTCTTCGCCGCGCGTCGGGGCGATGAGCGCGCTTGGGAAACTCTCCTCGCCCGCTATCAACTGCCCCTCTTCGTCTTCGTCCAAGAGCTCGTGCGTCACGAGGCCACCAGCCTCGACCTCGTACAGGCCGCCTTCGTGCGCGCCGTGCAACACCTGCCGTCCCTGCGCGACGACCGCCGCTTCGCTGGCTGGCTCTTCGGTATCGCCCACCAACTCTGCGCCCAACATTTTCGCCGCTCCGGCCGCGAATTAGCCATCGACGAAGACCGCCTCGCCCTCACCCCCGACGATTCCGCGCCCGACCCCCGCGACCTCGTCCTCCTCGCCGAGCAAAACGAAGCCGTCTTCGCCTTGCTCGCCGAACTGCCCGAGCCGCACCGCGCCGTGCTCGTCCTCCACGTCCTCGAAGATTTTCCACTCGCCGAAATCGCCGTCATCACCGGCGCCCCCCTCGGCACGGTCAAATCCCGCCTTCACCACGCCAAACGCGCCCTGCGCCAACGTCTCGAATCTTCCTCATCCTCCAATGCCCTCACTCCGCGCTAGCCTCCTCGCCCGCCACGCCGCCCTCGACGCGGAACTCACCCGCCGCCGCCAACGCGTCCTCGCCGACCTTGCCCCGGCGATCGCCCCTCCGCTCGCGGTCGCGCCCGCAGCTCCGTTCTTCGTGACCCTGTGGCGCGAACTATTTCTCCCCGCCCGTCCCGTCTGGTCCGCGCTCGCCTGCGTGTGGCTGGTCCTCATCGGTTTCGCCGCCGCCGATCGGGTCGCATCGCCCCCTGTCGGCACCGTGCCGCCGAGCGCGACCACGCTAGTTGTAGCCTGGAAAGAACGCGAACGCGCCCTCGCCGCCCTCCTTGCCCCCACGACTCCCGTCGAACTCCCCCTGCCATCGGGCAAACCCACTTCGTTCATCGTCCCCCGCCGCACTTCCCTTATCCCTGCCTGATTTCCCCATGAATTCTCCCTCCCGCGCTACCTTCTTCGTCCGCCTCTTCTCTTGGCGCTTGGCGCGTCGCGCTCTACTCGCCACCGCCGTCCTCGGCACATTGATCGGCGCGTTTTACGTCATTGAAAACAGCCGCGGCCGTCGCGCTTGGGAAAAAACCAGCGCCCTCATCGCGGCCAACGGTTACACCTTGCCGCGCACTTACGGCGAACTCGCACCGCCGCCCGCTTCGCCCGCTGACAACGCCGCCGAAACGCCGGTCCTGCGCGCCATATACGACCCCGATCCCGCCGCCGCCTCCGCCGCGCGCACCCGTTGGGTCTTCGACGTCGAAACCATCACGCCCGACCTGCTCGAAAAACAAGCCCCGGGTCTGGCCGAACTCGCCGCTGCCGTGCGCCGTCCCCGCATGCGTTTTCCCCTCCCTTATGAAAATGGTTATTCCATGGCCGTGCATCACGTGGGTGTGCTGCGGGTCGCGAGCCGACTGTTGTCGGCCCGCGCAACCCTGCGCCTGCAACAAGCCGACTCGGCGGGCGCGGCCGACGATGTCGAGACGCTGCTCAACCTCGCTGCGCTCCTCAGCCAAGAGGAGGCTCTGCTTATCTCGCAACTCACTGCCGCCGTCATTGCGGGCGAAGGCCAGCGCGCCCTCGCCAGCGGCCTTGAGAGCAACGTCTGGTCGGCTGCGCAACGCGTCCGGTTCGCCAAGGCACTCGCCCGCATTGATTTTATTGCCGGTATGCGCCGCTCCACCCTCAGCGAGTGGGGGGCCGGATCGATCCTTTTGGGAAGTCTTCCGGACCTGCGCGAGGCGTTCATCATTTTGCCTGGAGAAAAATTTAACTGGGTGCGGCTCGTCGGCCCTTTGATTCCAGCCGGCTGGTTCGATCAGGCCCGCGCCTCGGTGAGCCGTGCCTACATGAAAGACATTATTCCTTCTGTCGATCCGGCGGCCCGCCGCCTAAACCTCACTCGCCTACACCAAGCCACAGAAGAACTCATCGGTGAAAACCGAGGTATGTTCTTTGGACACAGCTTGGTCGGCACAATTTTACCGGGATATGAAAAAGTCGCTGCCAAGTTGGCCAGGCGCCAGACCCAGCTCGACTTCGCCCGCATCGCTCTCGCCCTGGCCGACTGGCGCGAGACACACGGCACCTATCCCGCCACGCTCGCCGAACTCCCGCCAGAGGCCGGTCTCGCCCACCACGTTCACGACCTGCTCACCGGCCAACCGTTCACCTACCGCCCCGCGGTCGACCGCGCGAGCTACCGCCTCTACGCCTTCGGCCCGGACGGCAAAGACGACGGCGGTGAAAGGTCCGCCCCGGACGACCGCAACCCCCGCGACTGGGTGTGGTCCGGCGGCGGGCATTGATCTGCGAGCGGTATTCTCCCAACGTGCGCGCTCACACCATGCGTCGTATTTGGACCATTGTCCCCCTGCTCGCCTCCGCCGCCTTCATGGTGCAGGGCTTTCGACTACTCTTCCGCGCCTCGCAGGGGGCAGGTTGGAGCGCGGCCTCGCCTGCATTGTTCGGAGTGATCTGCCTGATCGTCGCTGCATGCCTAGCCGCGCCGCGCCTTGTCATTGTTATCACTGCCCCGCTGAACACGCTGCTCGGCGCGTTGGTTTATCCTCAGCACCGTTTCACCACCCCGCCTGATGATCTGCTACTCAAGTTGCGCATCCGCATTTTGGATGGGCAGTTCGAGTCGGTCGAAAAACAGCTCACGGCCCTGTTCGCCGCCTATGAACCAAATCCCGGCCTCTATCACCTGCGCGCCCTGTTGGAAGTGACCCAGGGGCGCGCGGACGAACCGGTTACAGCCGACGCTGCGCGCAATCTCTCCGCCCGGAAATTCGAAGCCTATCAACGGCTGCTCCAAAAATTCCCAGGGCGCCCGGTTTATTCAAAAAACACACCCTGAAAACTACCGCAGCTTCGGTTCGTGTCGCCGCCACCACCTCAGACCATGCTGGCGCAATCTAGTAGGCTGTAACATTTAAAGTGTCGCATCAAAATCTGAGGCAGTTTGGCCGCGAAAGAACAAGGAGCGCAAAGAACAAACCCCGTAGTTCTATGCGTTCTCTGCGATCTTTCGCGGCTAAAAGGCTCGAAGTCCTGGTTTTTTAACCTTTACGTGATAAATTTTTTGTTTCGTTTTGTGGAATGCCCCTCTCCCGTATTTTTGTCCCTGTCCTCGCAATTCTGGCGGTGCCGGTCGCCAGCGCCGTCGCCGCCGCTCCCGATGCCGCCGTTAAGCCCGCCGCTCCGGCTGCCGCAGCAACCCCAGCCGCCACGCTGCCTGCGCCTACCGACACC
>JBIIMH010000117.1:0-6197 GCA_044338095.1 Rariglobus sp.
CGCGTGAGCACCAGGCAGGGAATGCTGCGGTCGACCATCTCGTTGAGGATGATAATCTGGGTGTCGTGCGAGAGCGTCTTGAAGAACGTCATCTCGGAGGCGCCGAGCACCTGAATTCGCTTGTTCGCGAAGTACTTGAAGAACCCGGTCAGGGCGAGAGCGGGGCGGTTAATCGAGCCCTCTTTAATAAGCCGGTGGCGTCCCTCGGCACCGGAAATGAGGTCCAACTTGAGTTTTTCGCGGTAGCTTTCTTCGAAGTGGGCAACCGTTATGCCGTGAATGACCTTTGACATGAGGTGTGGGCTTGGAGGCGGAGTTAAAGGTTAAAGTCTTTGCCGAGGTAAAACTCGCGGGCTTGCGAGTCGTTGATGAGGAATGCGCCGGTGCCTTCGCTGAGCACACGCCCTTGGTGGATGAGGTAGGCGCGGTCGACGATACGCAGGGTTTCGCGCACGTTGTGGTCGGTGATGATGACGCCAATGCCGCGCGATTTGAGTTGGAGGATGATTTTCTGGACCTCGGAAACCGAGATCGGGTCGATGGCTGCGAACGGCTCGTCTAGGAGCAGGAACTTCGGGTTGGTGACCAGCGCGCGGGCGATCTCCAAGCGGCGGCGTTCGCCACCCGAAAGCGTGTAAGCGGGCTGCTTGGCCACGTGGGTGAGGTGCAACTCTTCAAGGTGCTGGGTCACCACGGCGGCGCGTTGGGCGCGGGGGATTTTAATAGCCTCGGCGATCGCCAGGATGTTTTCGGAGACCGTGAGTTTGCGGAAGGTGGAGGGCTCCTGCGGCAGGTAACCGAGCCCGAGTCGGGCGCGCTCGTGCATGCGCAGGTGGGTGATGTCCTGACCGTTGAGCAAAACGCGGCCACGGGTCGCTGGAACCAGCCCGACGACCATGTAGAACGTCGTGGTTTTACCTGCGCCGTTGGGCCCGAGCAGTCCGACGATTTCACCGGCGTGCACACGCAGGTCGATACCGTTAACCACAGCGCGCTCACCGTAGGTTTTTACCAAGCCATGGGCTTGGATCTCGGAGCGCGAGGATTGCAGTTCCGCCGCGGAAGACGGTGCTGTTTGCGCTGTGGAACTCATGGTTTGGTCGTAGGACGGGGCAGTGCTGCGGGGGCCTGGACGGGCTTGTCTTTCTCGAAGCCGAGGTCGCGGATGGCTGGGCCCTGGAGGCGGATGTTGTCGCCAAAAATACGGCGTTCGCCGCGAAGCAGCACGATGCGGTCGCCGGTGGCAACGTAAGGGCCATCGTTGTCGATCACCACCGGTTTTTCGGTGAGCACGACGCGGTCCTCACCGGGAAATACCTCGGCTTTTCCGCAGGTGACCTCGCGCCCGCCTTGCACGATGTGCACGTTGCCGGTGGCCACCAGGGTTTTGAACTTTTCCACGGCTGGAAGGGTGGAGTTTTTGTCGTCTTTGCCGTGCATGCGCACGGCGATCACATCCAGCTTGTCACAGGTGAGGCGCAGGTTGTTGCCGGTCACGGTCACGTTTTCCTTGAAAATGGAGCGGGTCTCGGTGTCGGTGCTCCACATCTCCATCGAGGTGCTGGTGATGACGGTGGGAACCGAGGCGGCGGCCGATTTCTTTTCGGCGCCGGAGAGCAGGGCCGGAGCGGTGAGGAGAGCCAGCAGTAGCGTCGGCAAACGGGGGAAGGTGCGGTTCATTTGATGATGTCTTTGAGCTCTTCTTGGAAAATAACGCGGGTGTTCTTGGCGATTATTACCCGTTTCTCGGGGTGATTGTAGGACCACTGCTCGCCGATGACTTCAACATCGAGGCGGATCAGGCGGACCTGATCTTTGCCACTGACGATCTGCTGGTCGGTTTGAAAGGTCGCGCCTGGGGCCAATAACACGGTGTCAAAGCCGCCGGTTCCATCCTTGGTGAACAATGTGAGCTGCAGCTCCTTCACGTCGACCTGCGTGGCGGTCACGAAGAGGGCCTCGGCCGCGCGCATGAAGGAGGTCTTTTGGCCGTCCTTGTCGAAGGAGGGCAGGCGGAATTCCTTGATCGGCGCACTGGGCCGGATTTGGGCCGGCAGTTCGGCCGCGAAGAGCGGGCTTGCCGCTGCCAGCAGGACAAGAAAAAGGGGCTTAATTGGGTTCACGCGGCGGTGGAGGAGCGGTGGCCGGCAAGGATATGATCGCAGACTTCGCGCACGGCCCCGCGGCCAGCCGGACGGCGCGTCACGTAGTCAGCGGCGGCGAACGGTTCGGCCATGGCGTCGGGCACACTCACGCCAATGCCGGCCCACCGGATGGCTGCGGTGTCGATGAGGTCGTCGCCCATGTAAACGATCTGTTCGGCGGTGAGGCCGAGGGTGGCGGCGAGTTCTTGGAGCGCGGTGATCTTGTCGGCGCGGCCTTGTACGAGGTGGGGGATTTGCAGCTCGGTGGCGCGCACCGTGGTGGCCCCGGATGCGCGTCCGCTGATCCAGGCGGTGGCAACACCTAGCTTGCGCAGTTGCACCAGACCCATGCCGTCGAGGATGGAAAACGTCTTGGTTTCGACGCCGTCGGAGGACACGTGGATGGTGCCGTCGGTGAGGACGCCATCGACGTCCATGGCAAACAGGCGAACGGCGGCCCAGCGTGCGGGGGGAATGATGGCTTTCATGTTTTTTAAAAATCCCAAATTCCAAGCGGCTAAATCCCAACAAGGAATCAACCCAGGTAGTAGTCGGCTTTTTGGGATTTGGAGGTTTTGGTTTTTGGGTTTTGAAGTTTGGGGTTTCGCGCGAAGCGCGCCTTAGCCGATCCAGTTGGCGATTTGCTCGATGAGCTTTTCTTTGGTCGGGCGGTAGGCGGCTTCCAGCTCGGGGGCGAAGGGAACCGGCATGTCGGCGGCGGCGATGCGCAGCGGGGCGCCTTCCATGGAGAAAAAATGCTCCTCGGTCAGTCGCGCCACCAGTTCGGCGCCGAAGCCGTGCGTGCGACGGCCTTCGTGCAACACGATTAGGCGGTGGGTACGCTCCAGCGAAGCCTTGATGGCGTCGAGCTTGAGCGGGGCCAGACCGCGCAGGTCGAACAGGTCGAAGGTTTTTTCGTATTCGCTTTCGAAGTAGTCGCAGACTTCGGCCGCCGGAATCGTCATCTCGCCGTAGGTGACGAAGGTTGCGTAGCTGCCGGCGCGCAGGTGTTTGGGTTGCCAGACGTCGCGGTAGTTGGCGTCCCAGCTCACGGCGTGTTTGCCGCGCCGATACAGGCCCTTGTGTTCAAAGATCAGCACCGGGTTGTTGTCTTCGTAGGCGGCGAGGATGGCGTTGAACGCATCCTGCGGGGTGCTCGGGTAAATCGCCTTGAGGCCGGGCATCGAAAGGAACAGCGACTCAAGCTCCTGCGAATGGAACGAGCCCATGGTGAGACCGCCGCCGCAGGGCAGACGGAAGACGATCGGCACCGCCGCGCCGGAGCGGAAGTGGTAGGTCGCCGCGTTGAGGGTGATCTGGGTGACCGCTTCCGTGGAGAAATCCGCAAACTGGAACTCCTCGATCGGCCGGTGGCCGTTGAGGGCGAGGCCAATTGCCCAGCCGGTGCAGGCGCTCTCGGCCAGCGGTGTATTAAAAACGCGGGCACGGCCGAAGTCTTTTAACAGGCCGTCGGTGACCTTGAACGCTCCGCCGTAGGTGCCGATGTCCTGCCCGAGCAGGAGCGACTCGGCGCGTTCGGCCAAAACCTTGCGCAGGGCGGCGTTGATCGCCTGCGCGAAATTGAGCTGGGCGACATGAGCTGGACGCTGCGAGCTGGGGGCTGTGAGCTCGGAGCCGACGGAGGGTATCCATGGCAGGGCGGGGGCGGAGGGCGCGAAGACGTCGGCCAGCATTTGGGCGTCGGGTGCGGGGCGGGGCACCGCCAGCGAAATCTGGATACAGGCCTCCAGGTAGGCGTGGAGTTCGGCCTCGATTTTTTCGATGGCTGCTGCGTGGCCGGCGGCGACGAGTTGGTCGCGGAACTTGGGCAGCGGATCCTGGATAAGAATGGCTTCGAGTTCACCCGGTGCGAGGTAGTCGCAGGTGTCGTAGGCGGCGTGGCCGCGCATGCGGATCGTGTGGGCCTCGATGAGGACGGGGCGCGAGGTGGAGCGAACTTTTTCGATGGCGGCGGCGAGGGTGCGGGTGACGGTCTCGATGTCGCCGGTGGCGTCGATTTCGAAACCCTCCATGCCGTAGCCGGCGGCGCGTTTATAAAGCTGGGTGCCGGCGGTGAATTGTTCGCTGATCGGGGTCGAGTAGGCGTACTTGTTGTTCTCGATGACAAAAACGATCGGCAGGGAGAGCAACGAGGCCAGGTTGAGCGACTCATGGATGTCGCCGGTGCTGGAGCTGCCGTCGCCAAAAAACGTGAAGCCCACAGCCGCCTTGCCGTGGCGGCGCTGCGAGTCGGTCACGCCGAGCACGTGGGACAGCATCGAGCCGAGGTGCGAGATCATCGGCAGCGAGCGGTTTTTCACGTCGCCGTGGTGCACGTTGCCCTCGCGGGCGCGGGTCGGGCTGAGGGCGTTGGCGAAATACTGATTGAGGTGCTCGCAGAGGTGGTCGCTCCAAAGCAGGTGGCCGCCGAAATCCCGGTGGGTAAAAGAGACCGCGTCGATGGTTTTGTCGGCGAGCAGGATCAGCGGGACGATCAGCCCCTCGTTGCCCTGGCCGCCGGTGACGGTGCCCTTGATCAGGCCCTGGCGAAACAGGTCGAGGATGCGGTTGTCGCCGGTGCGCGCGAGGTGCATCCAAGCGTACAGGCGCAGGAGGGCGGCTGGGCGGTTCTGATCGAGTTCGCCGGCGCTCAGGTTGCGCTCAGTAAGGATGGCGGGTGGTGTGGGAAAAGCCATGTCGAGTCCGCAGAAGGTGAGGAGCGCAGGGGTGGTGGGCAAGCGATAGATTTGCCGGCTCACTCAGTAGCGATCCATGACGAAAAACAGGACCCAGATCAGGCTGATGTTATAGATTACGACGAATGCGACCAAGTAGACGAAGGTGACTGGATTGCCCGGCAAATAAATGAAGCCGAGTGCCGCCAGCAGATTTCCCGCAATGGCGGAGATCAGGTAGTCGTTGCGCCGGCGATTCGAGCGGGGCGGGAGCGGTTTGAGCAGTTCGCCCTCCGCCTTCTGCTGGCGGGCGAGGTTGGCTCGGAGCATGTCTTCAACCGAGGGCGGCGCGGGAGTGTCGGCGCGGTTAACGTGCTCTATTTCCCGTTTGCCCAGATTGTAGTGCGGCCGGGCAGGGATGAGTTCCTCGAAGAGCACCTGCGACTCGCGCAACGCCGCCCACGCTTCGGGTTCGGTCTCGGGAGCGAGCAGGCTTTCGGCGCTGAGCAGGCCCAGCTCGGCCTTTTGTTTGAGCACCGCCAGACTGTGCGGGCCGGTGCGCCGGCCGTCCTCGCGGAGAAAGTAACGCGGGGCGGTCGGCATCGGGGAGTTTCGACAGGCTCAGGCCTGCTCGATTTTTTGGATGCGGGCCACGTGGCGGCCGCCTTCGAACTCGGTGGCCAGCCAGACGCGGGTGATCTGGATCGCCTGGGCCTCGGTCACGGTGCGCTCGCCGATCGAGAGCACGTTGCCGTCGTTGTGGGAGCGGTTCCAGATGGCGACTTGCTCGTTCCAGCACAGGCCGCAGCGCACGCCTTTAACTTTGTTGGCGACGATGGCCTCGCCGTTACCCGAGCCGCCCAGGACGATGCCGCGTTCAAACTCGCCGCGGGCGACCGCCTCGGCGGTGGGGCGGATGAAATCAGGGTAATCGCAGGAGGCGTTCGAGTAGGTGCCGAAATCGCGCACCGTGTGGCCGTCGGCCAGTAGCGCGGCTTTGATGGCTTCTTTATAGGCGTAGCCGGCGTGGTCGGAGCCGATTGCGATCGAGTAGGACTTCATGGTGGTGGCGGCAGAAGGGCGGCTGGGTGGGTGGTAAAAAGCCCGTGGTTATTCGCTCGGCGGAGTTCGGCGGCAAACCAAAACGCCAACGCGGTAGCAGCCGGCCTGGGCGGTTAGTCGATCACGATTGGCTCCAGCTTTATATCAATTAACTCCGTGCCCCGTTTAACCACCAACTGTTGGGTTTGGGGTTGATTCAGGCTGGCGTAGGTTGCGCTAAAGGGCACGGCGTCGACAGGTTGGCCATTGATTTTGACGATGACGTCACCGGGCTTGATTCCGGCTTTTTCCGCTGGGCTGGCCGGGAGCACGGTAT
>JBIIMH010000118.1:0-6195 GCA_044338095.1 Rariglobus sp.
CCATCAATGCCCTGCTCAGTGCCGCCGCCATGAACTTCCAGAAGCTCCTCGGCTTCTTTTTGTGCCGTTTACTCCACTTCCTGCGTTCGTTGTCCGTCCCGGCATACCGGGATCAGTTTTTTGCGGTAATGTCGTAAGGTGTCTTTTTCAGGGCCGACTAATTAACCCACTGAAACCACCGAAGAATCAAAACGGAAGACGTTAACGCATGCCCTGTAAGGCCTGCTTTAACTCGGGCATTCGGCAGCGGAACCGAATTGGCATCACATCGCCGCGATCACGCGCGGCCAGATGTATTTGAAGGGCCGGGTGAACTCCTTGGGGCGCTCCACGATACCGCGACTCACCTCAGCGATGGTAAACCACTCGCCACGCTCGATCTCGGCCGGATGAAGCACGAAGGGCCCCTCGCTACGAAAGCAGTAAACCCACACGAATTCGAAGCCGGTATCCGGACCGGCATCCAACTTGAACAGGGGTTCCAGCGCGTGCTCGGGCCCGATCACCAAGCCAATCTCTTCGGCCACTTCGCGCGCCACCGCAGCCTCGTAACTTTCGCCGCTATCGAGGTGACCCGAGCACGAGGAGTCCCAGCGGCCCGGAGAGGTGTCTTTGAGCATCGAGCGCTTTTGCAAAAACACCCGGTCATCGGCACCGAAGGCCAGGGCATGCACCGAGCGGTGCAGGAGCTTTTGCGTGTGAACCTCTTTGCGCGTGGACTGGCCGACCACTTCGTCGCGCACGTTAACCACGTCGAAGATTTCATCGTCGCGCTGGGCTGTAAGGCAGGAAGACATTTTTTTGTTATCGCTTCAGGGGTACGGGCTCTTTCGTGTGTAAAACCAACTAATCTCCCATGGCCAAAATCGACGTCAATAAGGTTGCAGAAATTCTTAAGCGAAACGAACTCGAGCCCGCGCTCCTGCGTCAGATCGTCGAGGAGATGAACCTCATGGTGCAGCCCGAGGTGGACGAGGAAAAGCCGCCTGCGCTCAAGAAGCAGTACGCCATCCTTATTTCCGACCCGGAGAAACGCCTGCCCGAGGGCAACGACTTCGTCGGCTGGGTGCTCCAGGTTCCCGAAAACGAAAGCGTGCTCACCACCACCGAACGGATTTGGAAGGGTGCCTACGAGTTTAACACCACGAAAAAGGGCCGCCTCATGCCCGCCAAAACCATCGGCGAGGCACTCGAACACATCCCCGCCAAACACTTCAAGGAAGTCGGCGTGTTTGTTAAAACCAAGGTCGCCGTGCTCATGCTCAAGACCGACAACGAAATCCCCACCGAGGAAAGCGACAAGGACGCCCGCAAGCGCAAGGGCTAAGCGGATCGCACACCCCGTGCGCCCGCTTCTTTCATGACGACGGACTGGCTCCACCTCCTCGCCCCGCTGTTTGTGGTGGCGGTGTTGTACGGCTCGGTGGGCCACGGCGGGGCATCGGGTTACTTGGCGGTCATGGCGCTTGCCGGTATCGCCCCAGCGGTGATGAAGCCCACCGCGCTCACCCTCAACCTCGCGGTCTCATTGATCGCAACCGTACTGTTTTTACGCGCCGGCCATTTTGTCTGGCGGCTGTTTTGGCCCTTCGCCCTCAGCTCGATCCCGTTCGCCTTTCTCGGCGGGAGACTCGACCTGCCTCCGCCCCTTTTTAAAACCCTGCTGGCGCTCGCCCTCGGTTTCGCCGCCCTCCGGTTGCTGCTGCCCGCGCCGAAACCGAGCGAGCCTCGCCCCTGCCCGCTTGGCTGGGTTTTACTTCTGGGCGCTCTCATGGGACTGGTCTCCGGCCTGATCGGCGTGGGCGGCGGCATTTTTTTAACCCCTCTGCTGCTCCTCCTGGGCTGGGCCCAACCGAAGACCGCCGCGGCGGTCTCGGCCCCCTTTATTTTCGTCAACTCCGCCGCAGCGCTTTTGGGCCAGCCTCTGGCTTCTTCGCTAGGCCAATTGCCGACGGCCTGGCCCTGGCTGATGCTCGGAGTCGTCGCGGGGGGCTGGCTTGGCGCGCAGTGGGGCAGCGTTAAAGCCCGTGCCGCTCAACTGCGCCCAGCACTCGCTGCGGTGCTGCTCCTCGCCTGCGTCAAACTCGCCATCGGCTGACACGCCTAAGCCTCGCCCCACCAACCCGTGCGAGTGGCGCGATCATCGTTATGATGAAAAAGATCCCGCCCTCGCCGTTCATTTTCTCCGTGCGCTAAGCCACCTCATTGCCAGCTTAGCCTTTTCGCCGCCATGACCGATCCCTTCGGACGCACCATCGATTATCTGCGCATCTCCGTCACCGACCGGTGTAACGAGCGCTGCCTGTACTGCATGCCCGAGGGATATAAAGGGTGGGCACAACGTCCGGACCATTTAACCGCCGCAGAGCTCGTCCGCATCGCCGCCTCGGCCGCCCAACTCGGTTTCCGCAAATTCCGTCTCACCGGCGGCGAACCCCTCCTGCGCTCCGATTTTGTTTCTATCGCCGCCGGTATTGCCGCGTTGCCCACCACCACCTCACTCGGACTTTCCACCAACGGCACTCGGCTCGCCCCCGTCGCCCGCGAGCTCTGCGCGGCAGGCGTCACGGCGGTGAACGTCAGCCTCGACGCCCTTGATGCCGACACCTACCGCCGCGTCACCGGCGGCCGCCTCGCGGATGCGCTCGGCGGCATCGAAGCCGCCCTCGCCGCCGATTTCGAGGTGGTTAAACTCAACGTCGTGCTCATGCGCGGGGTGAACGAGGACCAGCTCGTGCCGCTGGTGCGTTTCGCCGCCGCGCACCGCATGCCGGTGCGTTTCATCGAGCTGATGCCGCTCACCCGCACCGACGTGTTGAGCCCGGCCAACTTCCTCTCCTGTGAAGACGCCCGCGCACGCATCGAAGCCGAGCTCGGCCCGCTGGAAACGATGCCCGACTACCGTGCCGGCCATGGCCCGGCCCGCTACGCGCGTGCGGCCAACGGAGCGACGATCGGCTTCATCGGCGCGCTCACCGCCACCGATTTCTGCGGTACCTGTAACAAGTTGCGCCTCACCGCCGACGGCAAGTTACGCCCCTGCCTCGGCCGCCACGGCGAGATCGACCTGCTAGCGCCGCTCCGTTCCGGCCACGCCGACCTGAGTGCGCTGCTCACCGAGGCCATCGCTAACAAACCCGAAAACCACACCTTCCAAGCCGACTACATTCCCGACCGACCCATGACCGCCATCGGCGGCTGATTTGTATATGCGACTTCTTTATTTTGCCCACGCCCGCCGCGCCACCGGCTGCTCCCTGGAAGAAATCCCGCTCACCTCGCCGCTGACGGTCTCATCGCTTTGGAATCTGCTGGTGCAACGTCACCCCGAACTCGCGGCCTTGCGCAACGTCTCCCGCCTCGCCCGTGGCGACGACTTCTTGACTGCCGACGCAGTCCTGGCCCCCGCCGACGAAATCGCCGTCATTCCGCCGGTCTCGGGAGGTTAAATAAACGGTCCTGCTTCCGACATGAGTGTTCATACCTGCGCATCAGTGGTTAACTCCTCCGCTTCTGGCCTCCGCCGTTTCCCGTGCACATCGAAATCCTGATTAACGACACCGTTATTACCCCACGTTGCAGTTGCCCGGATCCCCGCGTAGGCGCCTTGGCCGAATTCACCGGCACGGTGCGTGGCGAGGAAAACGGCGGCCCCATCGGCGCGCTGGTTTACGAGGCCTATCAACCCATGGCCGAAACGGTGATGCGCCGCCTGCTCACCGAACTAGCCGCCGCGCACCCCTGTCTGGCGGTACGGGTGCAGCACCGCATCGGGGTTATCCGCGTAGGCGAAGCCGCCATCCACATCGCCGTGCAGGCCCGCCACCGCGCCGAAGCCTTTGCCCTACTCGCCGCCTTCATGGACCGCCTCAAACAAGATGTGCCCATCTGGAAAATCGACACGCTCCCCGCATGATCACCGTCGCCGAACTTTGGACACGCCTCGACGCCCTCGCCGCCCCGCTGCCTAGCGAACGCATTCCCCTGTCCGCCTGCCTCGGACGCATCCTCGACGAGCACATCCTCGCCCCCGAAGACCAACCGCCCTTTAACCGCTCCGCCATCGACGGCTACCTGGTCCACGCCGACCAACCCGCCGCTTTGGTCACTCTCATCGGCACGATCACCCCGGGTTCGCCGCCTCCCGCAACAGCCCCGGCCCTCGGGACCGCTTTGCGTATTCTCACCGGCAGCGCCCTCCCCCCCGAGTCCGCCGCGCTCGTCATGCAGGAAGATACCCGACCTGGTCCCACCTCAGGCGAAATCGAACTGCTGCAACCGCCCTCGACCCGCCACATCCGCCCACGCGCCTCGCAGGCCCGCACCGGCGACCGCCTTATCACCTCCGGACAACGCCTGACTCCTGGTGCCCTCGCCCTGCTCGCCTCGCTTGGCGTCACCCACCCGCTCATCCACCGCCGCGCCCGGGTCGCTCACCTCGTCACCGGCGGCGAACTCGTCGCCCCCGATGCCACCCCGCTGGTTGGCCAAATCCGCGATTCCAACTCCACCCTAATTGCCGCGCTTCTCGCCGAGGCTGGGGCCGAGCTGTGCTGGCACCGCCGCGTGGCCGACTCCCGCACCACCACCGCAGACGCCCTCGCCGATGCCCTCGCATCCCCGGCCGACATTATTCTCATCAGTGGCGGCGCGAGTGTCGGCGATCACGACCACACGGGCTCACTCCTCGCTGAATTCGGCTTTAAACTCCACTGCGACAAAGTCTCCAGCCGCCCCGGAAAACCCTTCATCGCCGCCTCCCGCGACAGACGCCTCGCCTTTGGCCTGCCCGGCAATCCCCTGGCGCACTTCGTGTGTTTCCACCTGTTTGTTAATCGCGTCCTCGCATACCTCGCCGGCACTGATCCGTCTTACCTCGTCCGAGCCAAACTTGACGAAGACGCGTGCCTTGAGGGCAACCCCCGCGAAACCTGGTGGCCCGCCTACCTTAGCTACAGTCGCAATCCCAATCGCAGCACCTCGCTCGTTGTCACCCCACTTCCTTGGCGCGACTCCTCCGACCTGACCGCGCTGGGGTTGGCTGACGCTTTGGTTCGTATCCCCGCAGGCGGCACCAACGAACTTGCAGTCGAAGTCCTGCCCTGCCGTTAAAATTACGCCCGCGCACCTATGAAAAAATTCTCCCACCTCGACGACACCGGTGCCGCCACGATGGTCGACGTCGGCGGCAAGCCCCCGCAAATCCGCCGCGCGGTGGCCACCGGCGAACTGCGTTGTGAACCCGCCACCATTCGCCTCCTCAAAAAGCAGGCGCTGCCCAAAGGCGACGTCCTGGCCTGCGCCCGCGTCGCCGGCATCATGGCCGCCAAACGCACCAGCGAACTCATCCCGCTCTGCCACCCGCTCGCACTGGAAAAAGTCACCGTCGATTTCGTGGTAAAAACCGACCGCATCCTCATCACCGCCGAAGCCCGCCTAACAGGAAAAACCGGGGTAGAAATGGAAGCCCTCACCGCCGTTTCGGTGGCGGCCCTTACGCTCTTCGACATGATGAAAGCCGTGGATAAAACCATGGTCATCGGCGAGGTGCGAGTGACCGCCAAAACCAAAACCGATCCGCAAACCGTTTAGCCCACGGAACACACGAAATGACACGAAAACCAAACCCATTATTCCGCTCCGATCATTTAGTGTCATTTCGTGTGTTTCGTGGGCAATAAATCCATGCTTTCTTCACTCCGCATCGCCCGCGTCACCCTCAGCGACCGCGCCTCGGCTGGTGTTTACGCCGACCTGAGCGGGCCCGAAATCGAGCGTATCCTGCACGCCAGCTTCGGCGAAGAACCCACGATTCTCGTCCGGCTCATTCCCGATGACCGCGAAGGGATTGCTGCCACCCTGCGCGCCCTGTGTGACGACGAGCACTGCGACCTCATCGTGACCACCGGCGGCACCGGACCAGCGCCGCGCGACGTCACCCCGGAAGCCACCCGCGATGTGATCGTGCGTGAGTTACCCGGTTTCGGCGAAGCGATGCGCGCGGTGAGTTTTGCCAAAGTCCCCACGGCGATTCTCTCCCGCGCCACCGCCGGCACCCGAGGCCGCACGCTCATCGTTAATCTCCCCGGCAACCCCCGCGCCATCGGCGAATGCCTGCCGCCACTCCTGCCCGCCATCCGCGAATGCATTAAGCATCTGCAAGGCGGTTAACCCACGAAACACACGAAATGACAC
>JBIIMH010000452.1:0-4690 GCA_044338095.1 Rariglobus sp.
GGAAAGGGGCTACACCAAGGACTTGGAGAAAGCCGCGCAACTGCTCCAAGGGCGCGAGACCGTGATGTGGATTGCTATCTTGCGGCCCAAGGGCGTCGTCCTCGAAAAGGGGGCCGCCCGCGATGCGTTGGATGCGGATGCGGTTAAGTTAATCCGCGAAATCTGCGCCGTGGCGAAAAAATACAACGTGCAGGTGGTGGCTTATGGACATGCCACTTTCTACATCGAGACGGCGGAAGACACGGTGCGCCTGGTCGAAAAAGCGGGATGCGACAACCTCGCGGCGAGCTTCAATCTGTGCCATGAGTTGATGAGCGGAAATGGGAATCGTTTGGAAGAGGTCATTAAGAAGACTGCACCTAAGCTTAAGGTTGTCTCCATCAACGGCGCGAACCTCGCGAGCCCCAGTAAAATCCTGCGTCTGGACCAGGGCAGTTTCGACGTGGCTGGAGTGGTGAAGGCGTTCAAGGATAACGGCTATAAAGGCCCGATTGGCCTGCAATGCTACGCGGTGCCCGGCGACGTGGACGAGAATCTGAAGGCCAACATCGAGGCGTGGAAAAAAATTGTCGAGAAGGTCTACACCGATAAGCCCTAGTCGTAGCCTGATCGCGGCCCCCTTTCCACCAAGAACCAAGCATGGGGTGTTAGGGGGGCAAACCGACTGAGTTGGCTTCCTTGGGCAGGAGTTGTTTTCAGTGGAGGCATTGTTGATAGGTGTTGACGAGCAACTGGTAAAGAAACCCGCCCCGACGAATTCATGCATCATCATGATTGTCGATGGAGCAAGTTTCCAGCGAACTCCCCGTCACTGAAAACATTCCCCTGCTTCGCCTGCCGCGCTACACACCCCAAATTGTTCCACAGGAACATATTTGGGGTGAACTTCGGGAAATGAGCCCACTCCTCAGGGGGTGGTCTTGGCGCCAGGTGAAGGCGGGATGGTGACTGTGAGGAGACGGGGCGTCGAGCCGGGGATCAAGGGCGGATTATAGGTCAGGTTCACCGCCATTCCGGGCCTGAGTGCAGCAGCGAAATCGGTCAGCTGGTTATTGCGTGCCCAGGGCTGAAGGCCCGGAACTTTGAAATGGGTGAAAGAACCATGACGATACATGATTTCGAAGGTGCGACCGTCGGACAATTCCAAGATGCCATTGCAGGGCTGGGGATGGACGGCGGGCGGGGTCAACGAACGGATGGTTCCGGTGGCCGCACCAAAGCTTGATCGCAGGGCGATGGCCTGGCCGGCATCGTCGAGGGTGATCTCGACTCGGTCGCCCTGGTTTGGCCAGGCCTGGGTTGGTTTAGCGTCCACGATGTCGGCACGACGCTCCTTGATCACCGTGGTGGCAGCGGTGATGTGAAGCGGATTGTAGACCGCCAAGCTTGGGTCCTGGACCTCGTAGCGATCCTTGTCGGTGCGGAGCGCGGTCAGGACTCGGCTCGGCACCCGTCCGGTGTGCTTGGCGAGGAATCCATCGCTACCGAACGGTGGTTTGGCGATCACCGAGCAGGAAGCGGTCGCCCAGCCGGAGGCATCCGCTTCCACTGCTCCGGCTGGATCGGCGGCCAGGCGTATACGACCATCCTTCACTTGCAGGGCATAACGTCCTTTGGGTTTTAGGCCTCCGCAACGGATCTCGGCTACGAGCGCGGTGTCGCCTTGGATGATGAGCTCTATCCCGTTCCTGGCAACCTTGCGCACTTCGACCAGGCCTACCGCCTCAGGATCTTTCCAGGTAACCGTGATCGGGTAGGGGCCGAGCTGCCCCATGCCCCGAACGGCGAAGCGGGCTGGCAGCAGCAGGGAATGGGCTCCGCTCAGGAGTCGACGTGCTTTGTTGGCTTGGCCGCTGGCGATCAGGCGTTCTGCTTCGCTGAGGGTCTCGGCGGCACCACCGGCGGCACGGTGGCGGGCGAGCAGCCGTTCGGTAATGGTGCGTTCCTGCAACCACAGACGGCGGGTGCGCATTTCGCGGTTGGTCGGGCGCTCCCCTATCTGTTGACCACTTGTACGAGTCCAAGCGTAGCGAACCGAAACCTTCTTTAGTCCGGTCTCGGTTTTTCCCTTAGGGGTAATGAATTCTATCCCCACATAACCGTGCTTCATGCCTTGGAGGGCCGTGCCCAGGGAAAGTTCTGCCGTACATTGTCTGGGCCAGTAGGGTGTTCGGCTGAACTGTTCGGCTGACATCACTGACACTTCTTGCAAGGATTCCATGTCCGCGCCCGCCAGGATCCTGACCTGGCTCGCCTGCTCAGCCTTTGGGGCCCGGCCAAAATCGAGATGGATAGACAAGTCTTTGGGTAATACCTTGCCATTCGCATCGATACGCAGCACCAGGCGTCCGGGCTTGTTCGGATCAGCCAAGATAAGGGTCTTGCTCATGTTTTTTGACAAGTCCGTGTTGATGGCCTGCACCACGGTGCTTTCCCCGGCGAGGGTGGGCATCCGTGCAAAGGTGAGCTCCACCAAGTTGCGCACGTAATGGCGAGCGGGGAGGCTCAGGCGTTCATCCACTCCCGCGAGCGCTTGACTGAAGGTGGCGGCGTCACCGGAGAATTCCTGATAACATGCGATATGCCCCATTCCCCACTGGTACAATTTATCCAAGTAGGGGATGTCGAGAATCGGACGAAACAGATTGACCATGGCCAGGCTACCTTGGCTGGCGATGTAATCGGATATGGACGGGTTGACGTATTCCAGTGGCTCCCCTCCCGCCCAGGCGTAGTCGTTGACGCCGTTCTGCCAACCTTCCCACTGGGGATCAAACAGGGGAAAAGTCTGATTTAGAAAAGGATGGGAATAGACCGCATCCGACAATTGCGTGGAGGGCAGGTGGACTTTGCCTCGGTCCACCGCGATGACGTCTCGTCCGAGGCCATCGGCAATCGCCCGGCATCGTTCCGCGAAGCGGACGGTGAGGATATTAAACATCCACTTCCGCGCCTCCGGAGTCAGATTGCCAGGTTCGAGCTTCACTCCATCACGGGCGGCGGCGGCCACCATTTCAGGGGAGAAATCCCCGAAACCACCCTCCCACCAGTAGGAGGGGCCCTCGTCGCCCACCAGGTAAATGTCCGTGGGGCGTGTTCCCTGGGCAGCCAGCAAACCGACTCGCTCCCCTACCATGCGCGCCGTCAGGCGTGAACGATCAACGATGAACTTGTTGAGAGTTGAATCGCCAGCGGTTGGCCAGATTGTGCCGCCTGGGGTACCGGGCCAGGTGGGGGCATACCGTTTGGTCACGGGGTCGTAGACCGCCTGACTATAGCGCAGATCATAAAAATCTCCGCCGTTGCCATCCAGCAGGCTGGGATGTCCACCCCAGTCGCCACCCATGAACTTGTATTGCCATTGAAGATTACTGGTTCCCGCAGTGCGGATGGCGGTATCGATCTTAGCTTGGAGATCAGCTCCGTTATAGCTCAGGTAGTTGCTGGTCGTCTGAAATCCTGGAGCCAGGGCCGAGCTCTCGGTGAAGTGCTTTCGCAATTCTTGCCAGGCCGCTGGATCGCGATCCTTGGGCAGGTCTCGTTCCTCCTCGAAGGTCACTTGTTTCCCTGGCTTTCCGGCCCAGCCCACTAGCACCTGTGCCTGAGCCAGCATGCCCATCGGCCTCCACGTGCCGTTCCGCTCGGCAAGTTGATTGAAATCCCCGTAGCCCCAGATGCGACCGATGGCCACCGGGGCCTCGCCCTGGTTGCATAAAGTCACTTTCATCCGGCCATCGGGTGCGAGGTGCCGTGGGACATCGACGAAGTAATGGTTGGGGCCTGTTCCCACTTGGTGGTAGGTGCGAAAGTAGACCTCGGTGCCGTTCACCTCCACTGTGTAGCCGAACACCTGGGGGTGGCGGTTATGGATTTCTTGGATTTCGAGCAGTAGGGGGGTATTTCCGCGCCCTGCATCCAGAGTGAACGTTAGGCGGGATCCTTCCTTGGCAAGGATCCTTACGGAATCGGTGCGCGAGCGGGCCCCCAGCACGGTGGCCATGCGGTCTCTGTGCACAGTTCCAGACGTGGTGAGCCGGTGTTCTTTTTCAGAGCCAGTCTGCCCCAGGGAAACTACATCAGGCTGGGTCTTAGTTAAATCCGTTCCCCAGGCGTTGATGGCGCTCAAGGTGATTGTTAAGAAGAGAGTAAGGCGCATTTTGGGGGTTTATTGGTGATAATCAGACGAGTGATGTGACAAGGCCTTGTAACCTGTCGGAAATGAAACCTGACTGATAGGAAACAGGATCTCTTTGGGGAACAGGCTGAGAGGGGCGGGAGTTAGCTGACGCAGTAACGTGCAATCACGGGCATTTATTCGTGTGCTTTTCTATATAAGGAATTTACAAGAAAGGGAAATGTTGCTTTTTGGTAGGGGGGAATGGGGGCGTACCTGCCAAATTAGGGTGTCCGCAGCAGCAGTGGTGGTGATATTGCCGTGAAGGAATGCAGCAATAAAAAAGATGGACGCTTGGGTGAATTACAGCCGCTTGTTTTTTATGTAATAAATTTTGTGTAATTGGCCGCCGTGGTCGTGTCATAGTTCGACGCCACGGGCGGCGTTGACCCCGGCATGACCAAAGATGCGTTCCACCGCTTGGGGGACGGGTTCATAGGCGGCGAGTCGGTCGCCGCGCTTGCAGGCTGGCGCGCGCCTGCAGCCCGATTTTAGCACACAAAAAAGCCCCCGAGC
>JBIIMH010000119.1:0-6175 GCA_044338095.1 Rariglobus sp.
GTGAGCCACCACCAGCTCAACCGCGACCAGAAGGCGTTCCCTAAAAACGAGACCTTCCACGGCAACGAGATCGTCGCCGGCACCCGCCGCCTGTGCCTGATGAATCTCTTCCTCCACAACATCGGCGAGATCGACGGCAACAGCCTCATCGCCTCGACCGACGCCCTCATCGCCCAGCCCGCGCAGACGGTGGACTACGTGCTCGCCAATCCGCCCTTCGGAAAAAAGAGCTCGATGACCTTCACCAACGAGGAAGGCGAACAGCAGAAGGAGGACCTCGTTTACAACCGGCAGGATTTTTGGGCGACCACGTCCAACAAACAGCTCAACTTCCTCCAGCACATCCGCTCCCTGCTCAAGACCACCGGCCAAGCCGCCGTGGTGCTGCCTGACAACGTACTTTTTGAAGGTGGCGCTGGTGAAACCGTGCGTAAGAAGCTGATGGAGACGACGGAGCTGCACACCATCCTCCGCCTGCCGACCGGTATCTTTTACGCCAACGGAGTGAAGGCCAATGTGCTCTTCTTCGACAACCGTCCCGCCAGCAAGGAAGTCGCGACCAAGGAGGTTTGGTATTACGACTACCGCACCAACATTCACCACACGTTGAAGCGAAAGCCGCTCCGTCTCGAAGACCTCCGCGAGTTCATCGACTGTTACAACCCGACCAACCGCAATAAGCGCACGGAAACGTGGCACGCCGAAAAGAACCCCGACGGGCGTTGGCGCAAGTTCACCCATGCCGAACTGATCGCGCGCGATAAAACCAGCTTGGATCTGTTTTGGCTCAAAGACGAAAGCCTTACCGACCTCGATAATCTCCCCGAACCCGACGTTCTCGCCGATGAGATCATCGAAAACATCGAAGCAGGTCTGGTAAATTTCCGTAACGTCGTGGCGGCACTCGGCCGGTAAGATTTCAATAATTCCCAACTGCCTCTTTTGCCGTAAGTGATGGAGCCATTGGCGGTGCCAGTTTCCTGTTTTTTTGGTCAATAAAAAACCCGCTTCTCATTACTGGGAAGCGGGTTAATAAATTGGAGGCGCGAGCCGGAATCGAACCGGCGGTAGAGCTTTTGCAGAGCTCGGCCTTACCACTTGGCGATCGCGCCTAAAACGATCGAGGGCGAAACGTGGGCGAAGAAATCCGCGTTCGCAAGTACGGAAACACAGGTTTTTTTAAGGACCTAAATCCGTGCTGATCAGCATCGGTTGCTCACCGCACCTCGACTTGCCACTGGCGCGAGTGCTGGCTGCCAGCCAAGTGGACCGTGTAGCGGCCGTTTTTAAGGGCTCCCCCGGGCAGGGTGATCACCACCGCGCTTTCCTTGGATCGCGCGGTGAGTTCGCCACCGAGGGGTTCGAATTGTGGGACGATGACCACGCTCTCTCCGCGCAAAAACACCTGCGCGCCGCCGAGTTGGTGCTTTTGATCGCCTAACTGACAGGTGAAAACGATCGGGTAGGGCAGCAGCGTGGTTGTCTCACTGGATGCCGTTACCGCGCCAAACGAGAGAGGTAACTGCGGAATCTCCACTAAGGTTGCCGCAAGGCCCTCGGTCAGCCCGGCGGCCGCTTCGGTCACGGTGGCTAGACGAGTCAGTGAGCGAACGAGTAATTGAGGGTCGGCGGGACGTTCGGCGGAGACTTTAATCCGCTGGTAGCCGGCGTCGAGAAGACGCATGGCGTTGGCGCGTTCCTTGCTGTCTGCGTAGGGCTCAAACGCGGGGGTTTCCTTGCGGTATTTGATCGTGATCACCGTGTAAGGAATGATGCAGGCTAGGATAACCAAAAAGACCCACTTCATGGGCCAGGGTTTACGATTGAGCGGACTCGACATAGCGCGCGAGTGAAAGGGGGCGCACCTGCAAGGCAAGGCGGGACGTGGATTGCAGCGTGCAGCGCAGTTGGCAGGGGCGGCTGGACTGCGTTTGCGGCTGCGCGCAAATAATGCGCACGTTTCGGCAAGCTCATAGCAGAACACAGGCTTGCTCTCCCTGGTCTGTGAACGCTTGCTCGGCACGCCAACTGAAACTCCATTCCCTATGAAACTTATCATCTCCATCATCAAGCCCTTCAAACTTGAGGAAGTTAAAGAAGCTCTCTCCTCGATCGGTATCGAGGGTATGACCGTCACTGAGGTCAAGGGCTTCGGCCGCCAGAAGGGCCACACCGAGATCTATCGCGGTTCCGAGTACACCGTGGATTTTCTGCCAAAGGTGAAGATCGAGATTGTGGTGACCGATGACATGGTCACCAAAACCATCGAAGCGGTCGTCAAGGCCGCCAAGACTGGTAAGATCGGCGATGGTAAAGTGTTTGTTCTGCCCATCGAGGAAGCAGTGCGCATCCGCACCGACGAGCGCGGCGACGCCGCTGTTTGATCCTTTCAGCTCAACCTGGCTGATTTTTCACCGGTTCCGTCCCTGGGCGGAACCGGTTTTTTTTGGTTCCGCGAGCGTGTCAGCGACACACCACGGGGGCGCGCTGAGTCGCTAAAAACGTCGAGAAAGCACACAAGTGTGATTTAGAGCGCAGCGGATGCGCCCAAACCAAACAGAGTGCCCGGGGCGGGACTCGAACCCGCACGTCCTTGCGAACAAGGGATTTTAAGTCCCTGGTGTCTACCATTCCACCACCCGGGCGGGAAGCAGGCGGGCAGATTGAGCGGGTGTAATGGCGTTGGTCAACGTTTCCGCTGTGCCTAAGTTGAAATCGCCGCACCGCTCCCTTTATCAGCGGATTGGCTTAGCCGTGGTTGTCGCAGCGTGAAATTAATTTAAGTGTTTTAAATTAATGACCTGGGCGATTTTTTATGCGTCTCGGCGGGGCCTTTCAGCGGATCTGCCGGCATACGGGGCGGCGGCATGCAGCAGGGTGGATCGTGCGTTCGAGCCTACATTTGGACGGTAAAAGCGTCCCGCTCATTCCAGCCTCGCGGGCTTAGTGGCCGCCGTCGAGGTCGCCGGGTTTGAGCAGGGCGGCGAAGGGCGGTTTGTTGGCCGCCTTGAGGTAGGCTTCCTTGGGCTCGATGCTGCCGTCTTGCACGCGGGCCAACAGGCTCTGGTCCATGGTGATCATGCCGTCGGCCCCGCCGCCTTCGATCAGGGCGCGGATGTTGTTAATCTGGCCGCTGCGGATGGTGTTGGGCAGGGCTTCGTGCTGGAGGAGGATTTCGTGCACGGCGCAGCGGCCTTTGGGCATGCGTTTGCACAGGAGTTGGGCCACCACTCCGGCGAGACAGCCGGCCAGCATCACACGCACCTGGTTTTGCTCTTGGGCGGGGAAGGCGTTGATGATGCGGTCGATGGTTTTCGGCGCGTTGTTGGTGTGCAGGGTGCCGAAAACGAGCATGCCCATGCTGGCGCAACTCAGGGCGAGCTTGATCGTCTCCAACTCGCGCATCTCGCCGACGAGGATGATGTCGGGGTCGTGGCGCATCGCGCCTTTAAGGGCGGCGCCGAAGGAGCGGGTATGGTCGCCGACCTCGCGGTGGACGATGACCGACTTTTTGTTTTGGTGCACGAATTCGACCGGATCCTCGATGGTGATGATGTGCCGTGCCGAGGTGTCGTTAATATAATCGATCATCGCCGCGAGGGTGGTGGATTTACCGCTGCCGGTGGGGCCGGTGACGACGACGAGGCCCTCGTTGAGGTTGCAGAGTTTTTTGAGCGCCGGGGGCAGCTTGAGGTCGTCGAAGGAGAGGATTTTCGACGGGATTTGGCGCAATACGGCGCCCTGGCCCCAGTGGTTGTAGAGGTAATTGGCGCGGAAGCGGGCCAGGCCGGGGATTTCGTGGGCGAGGTCGAGGTCCTTTTTCTCCAGAAACTGGGCCCAGCGTGCGGGCGGGCAGATTTCCTTGAGCAACCTGGCCATGTAATCGGCCGAAACGGGGGTGTCGGTGAGCGGGATCAGGTTGCCGGAGATGCGCGACTTGGGCGGGAGGCCGATGGTGAGGTGCAGGTCGGAGCCGCCCTTTTCGAGCATGCTGCGGAGGAGTGAGTCGATGGCGGCCATTTTCTTGGAAATTGGAGGGGTGGGGCGCGGACCGCTCAGGTGATTTTGGCCTGGAGCATGCGGGTGCTGATGTTTTTGCGGGCGGTTTCGGCGGTGATTTTGCCCTGTTCCCAGAGTTCGAAGACGACGTTTTCCATCAGGTACATGCCCTCGCGTTTGCCGGTTTCGAGGACGTTGCGCAGGCCTTGGGTCTTGCCGTCGCGGATGAGGGCAACGACGGCGGAGTTGGCCACAAGGAGTTCGCCGGCGAGCACGACTCCGCCGTTGGTGGTGGGCAGGAGGCGTTGGCAGAGGATGCCGCGCAGGCTCTCGGCGACGCTGGCGCGGATCTGCGATTGCTGGGCCGGCGGGAAGACGTCGAGCAGTCGGTTGAGCGTGGTGGCGGCGTCGCTGGTGTGCATGGTGCCGATTACCAAGTGACCGGTTTCACTCGCGGTGATGGCCATTTCGATCGTTTCCAGGTCGCGGAGTTCCCCGATGATGATGACGTCGGGGTCTTCGCGCAGGGCTCCTTTAAGCGCCGAGGCGAAGCTCGCGGTGTGTGCACCGACTTCGCGCTGGGTGAGGTTGCACTTCTGCGCCGGTTGCACGACCTCGATGGGGTCTTCTACAGTGATAATGTGGTCCTGACGGGTGGCGTTGAGTTCGGCGACAAGCGCGGCGAGGGTGGTGGTTTTACCGGAGCCGACCGGGCCGGTTACGAGGATCAGACCGTTGTGATAAGTGAGCAGCTTTTTAACGTCATCGAGGTTGCGCAGGCCGAGCTCCTCTAGCCGCGGGATCTTCGCCGGCACCATGCGGTAGGAGCCGGAAGCGCCGCCCTTGTGAAACATGAGGTTAACCCGGTAGCGGTTGCTCGCATCCAGGGCCAGGGCGTAGTCGAAGTCGCGAACGTCTTGGAACGTCGTGCGCTGGTCTTCGTTGAGCAGGGCAAGGTTAAGGCGAAGGGCTTCGTTGGCGGTCAAGCGGTGCTGGCCGAGTGTCACCATGGCGCGGTTGCGGCGTATAAAAGGGATCATGCCGGCGGAAAGGTGCAGGTCGCTGGCGCCGTAGCGGGCGCAGTCGCGCAGGAGTTTACTCAAAGCGGCGGCGAGGGCGGGTGCGTCCATCGCGGCGAGTTGGTCCCAGGTAAAGTGAGGGAGTGTGGCGGCGGCCGTGGTCGCGGCTGCGGGAGCGATTTTGGGTGCGGTAACCGAGGGCGCTGTGGCAATGGGTGGCGAGACAGGTCCAGGCGAGACGGGTGCGGGTACCAAGGTGGGCTTACGTAAGCTCAGCGCCGGAGTCGGTGGGCTGGCCGTGTTCGCAACCGGCGCGGCGAACGGATCGTCAGCGGGCGGGCCGCTACGGCCTTTGATGAGCGCGATACCAGCGGCCTGCTCTAGTGCGGCCAACTGCTCGTCTGCAACGTGGCCATCGTCGATGAGTTTTTGGGCGAAATCGGTCAGGTCGGCTGTAGGGCCGAGGTCGGCTTGAACGGCGAGGGCGTGCTGACGTAAAAAGAGTCCTTGATCGAGACCAAGGCGGACGAGCCAGCGAATCTGGTTTTGCATGGGTTGGGGCGGAGCCAAGTACGGGGCGAAGTGTGGATGGCAGTGGTTCGTAGCCAAGCGCCAAACTGCTGACATTGGCTGCCAGTTGACGACATCGAGGGTTGCAAAGCCGGGGGGGCGCGCCGACGCTGGCCGCTTCAACCCGTTCATTCATGTTAAGAAAGATCATCTCGAAGCTGCGCGCTACATTCGCGCCTTCGGCCAAGGCCAAGCCCGAACTCAGGGGCGGTCATCCCGCTTACGACGTCAAACCCCGTACCGCTAAACCCCACGCGCACAACGACAAGCCGGCGTACGAGCGCGGCCCCAAGCCCGAGCTCAAGCCTGCCCACAGCAAGCCTAAGTCCCACGGCAAATCCTCCTCGTCCGAGCGACCCGCCCGTGCTGCACACGATGGTGGCCTGCGTCGCGGTGGCCCGCAGCAATCCGAGCGCGGTGAAAAACGCGAGCGCCCTGCCATCGACCAGTCCTTCGATGGTCCCACCCGCGCACCGATCAAACCGGTAGCGCCCATCGAGATTCCTAAGCAGGACACGGCGTTCACCCAGCTCGGACTCAACGATGCCATCGCCTTTGCGGTGGCCGAGATGGGTTACACCGAGCCG
>JBIIMH010000120.1:0-6155 GCA_044338095.1 Rariglobus sp.
GATGTTTACCGCCAGCTCAAGTTCGAAAGCGGCGTGCAGCGTGTGCAACGCGTGCCGCTCACCGAGGCCAACGGACGCATTCACACCTCGACGGTAACGGTGGCCGTGTTACCCGAGGCCGAGGAAGTCGATTTCCACCTCGATCCGCAGGACCTGGAAATCAGCGTGCAACGCGCCAGCGGCCCGGGCGGTCAAGGGGTTAACACAACCGACTCGGCCGTGCGCATCCTGCACAAGCCGACCGGTATGATGGTGTACTGCGCCGACGGCCGCTCGCAGCAGAAGAACAAGGCGAGTGCGCTGGCCGTGCTGCGCTCGCGCCTGTTGCAGCACAAGGAGGAGGAAGAACGCGCCAAGTACGCCGACCAGCGCCGCAGCCAGATCGGCACCGGCGGTCGCAGCGAGCGTATCCGCACCTATAATTTCCCCCAAAGCCGCATGACCGATCACCGTATCGGGCTGACGCTGTACAGTTTAGCGCAAGTCATGCAGGGCGCAATCGACCCGGTGATCGAGGCGCTGCAACGCGCGGATTTCGAGGAAAAGTTCGCCGCCCTCACCGGCCAACCCTACGTGCGCACCCGCGCCAAGGACGGCGACGACGACTGAGCGTGAGCCGGTGTGATTCGGTTCGTTTTCGCCCTTGCCTGTGGGCGGTGCGGGGTCGTGATTGGGGTTTTAACCATGAGCCGAAACATTGTCACTTTTCACTATACGTTACGCGATCCGCAGGGGCGCTTGCTCGATACCTCTGCGGGTGGGCAACCGATTAGTTATCTGGAGGGCGCGGGACAAATTATCGACGGGCTCGACGAGGCGCTGCGGGGCTTGTCGGCAGGCACCAAGCAGGTCGTGCAGGTGCCGGCGGCCAAGGCTTACGGCGAGCACGATCCCGCTCAGGTTCAGCGCGTGCTCAAGTCGCTTTTACCCGTCGAGGGTGAGCTCAATCCAGGTGACCAGTTCCGCGCCGGGGCCGACCAGTTTGCCCCCATTGTGCGTGTGGTGGAGGTCGATGGTGACGAGGTGTTGCTGGATGCCAATCACCCGCTGGCGGGCGTTGATTTGAACTTCGAAGTGGAGCTGACGGCGGTGCGTGAGGCCAGCGCCGAGGAACTGGCGCACGGGCACGCGCACCAGGGCGAAGGCGGCTGCTGCGGTGGCGGGCACGGCCACGCTCACGGCGAGGCAGGCGGGTGCTGTGGCGGCAAAGGCGGCGGCGAAGGATGTAAAGGTGACGGCGGCCACGGGCACGGCGAAGGTGGCGGCGGTTGCGGCTGCGCGGATAAGGCATGAGCGTTTCCACCCTTCGCGCTCAGTGATTTTGTCGGCACTGAGCGCCGCTAAAGGCCGTAAAAAAGCCCGCCTCCGACACCCGCTTTAACGCGGGCGGGGTGAGCGGGCTGGCGGCTTGAGGGCGGTTAACCGTGACGGATTTCGGAGCCTTGGAAACGGATCTGGATGCGGAAAACCTTTTTGATGCGGTTTTTGATGAGGCCGGTTGTCAGGTCGAATTTCTCCGGGATCTCGATGCGGTGCAGGTCCACGACGGCGTGAAAACCGCGCTCGGAAAAGATGTCGATGAGCATCGCCAAAGAGAGCGGATCATCGAGCAGCGGATCCTCGGTGTTAACCTGGGCGAAGCCGGAAATCGCGTGCCGGATCACGATGGGGACGATCTTTTTGTCGATGAAGGTCACCACGCGGGCAAACAACTCGGCGTGCTCCACGGCGTAGGCGTCCAGGCGTTTCACCATTTCCTGGCGGGCGTGAATAATGATCTCACTGGCCACCGGGATCACGCGCAGGATGTCATGGGTGCGCGGGTCGAGCTCAAGGGTGCTCTGGTATTGGAGTTCCTCGAGGATGTTTTGCTCGACCTCGCTCACGCTGCCCTGGGCGTTGATGAAGTGGTAATGGAAGCTCTCTTTGAGCGACTGGAGGGCGTCCCAGGTCTGCTCTTTAAAAACCCGGTAGCGGCGCTGGGCCAGGGCGGTGTCGTAGTCGGTGGGGCGCTCTTCCTGGAGCTCGCCCACCCCGGTGCGGCGCACCTCGGCGTTGTGCGCCACAATCTCGCGGCCGCGTTTGAGCTGGCGATCGACCGAGGTTTTTTCATCCACGAACAACACCATGATGTGGATCGTGGTTTGGCGGAAATGCATCCCGAGTGGCGTGTTGTAGAACTCGGTCCGCAGCGCTTGGATGTGTTGGACGAGCAGTTTGAGGCACTCGACTTGGACCTTGGTGCGCGGAAACCCGTCGAGGATAACGCCGTCGCGATACTGGGGTTGCAGCAACGCACGCAGCATCAGGCCGATGACCTCGCGGTCGCCCACCATGCCGCCGGAATCCTTGATGCGTTTGGCCTCCGGGCTGTCGAGCAGGGTGCTGATGACGATCGGCTGGCAGGTCAGGCCGCGAGCCTTGAGGATGAAGTCGGTGTTCGTGCCTTTGCCGGAACCGGGGGCGCCGCCGAGAAGAATTATCTCCTTGGGGAAACGCAGGTTGGGGCGCCCGATTGATGACTCCAGGGCATGCCAGGCGGAGTTGAAAATCAACTGGGCGTCCTTGATCTCAAGGTCGTGGGCTTGAGCGGCAGCGTTGGCTGCGGCGGCTGCGATGAGGGGCTCCGATTTTTCGGCGGGGGGGATTTCCATGGAAAGTATCGCTGAGGTTAAGACTCATTCAGGGCCGCAACTCCAGAATAGAGTGGAAATGAATAAAGGGCATCACTGCGCTTTATTCCGCACGATTGGGATATTATGAGGCACTTGGGGTGGGGCATAGGGATCGGCCGCCGACGTTTTAAGTCGCTGCGTAACTTCACCCGGGGCTCGGCAGGGGTTTTTATAAAAAATGGAACCCCGGGTGAGATTGGGGTTCTAAGCGTGCTGGATGGATGTGAATACCCGGACGTGCGACACCCGGGTTAAGTGGTAACTGGACCTGGCGGGATCGCTTGTGGTGCGATCCCGCCTTGGCCATCCCCCGCCTTCTCGCAGGCGGTCGGACTGGCAGGACGAAGGCCTGAGCGGACTACCTTTTTTTGAAAATCAACTGGGGCGCCGTTTCCATCTGGCCGCGAGTGACGCCCAATTGGTTGATTAATTTCAGCTCCCGCCACAGGTCGGCCCCGTTGATTTCGCCGTTCAGGAGTTTTTGGTAGTGGGCGAGGGTGCGGGTGACCTCGGCGCCGCCCTCGTTCACGAATTCCACGCGGAAGTGGCGTGCACCGAGGTCGAAGAAGCGCTGGAAGTACTCCGCGCCGGTTTGGGCTCGGTTGTTGTAAACGGTGTTGCGGCAGCCGGCGTCGGCCTTGAGCGGCAACTCGGCGCCGACGCGGTCGCGCAGGGCAACCGCGTGCTTTTCGCAGGGCCGGCCGCAATCGTGGTAGTCTTTTCCCTTGGAGAGGAAGGCGCAGAAGACGCAGTGCTCCATGTGAAACATCGGCATATGCTGGTGGATCGTCAGATCGAACCAGGAGCCCGGGGCCGCTTGCAGCAGCGACTCTAGCTGGAACACGTTGAGGTCGTAACTGGCGGTCACACGCTCCAAGCCGTAGTTTTTAATAAAATACTCGGCTGTGAGCGGGTTGGCGACGTTCAGGGAAAAGTCGCCGCGTTTGCGGTCGGCTTTGAAGAAGCGCAGGTGCTCGTGGTTGCGCACCAGGTAGCCGTCCGCCTCCGACGAGCGCACTTGGTTGAGGATCCATTCTTCGCCCGGCTTAAAAATGCGCGGCGGGGCGACCCAGATCGCGGGCGCCTTAAGCGGCGCGCCGGACGTGGCGAGTGGCACGCCTGGACCGGCCTGCCAAAGGCGGAAGCGCTGGACCGCATCGCGGTAGTGCTTGGGGTTTTCGAACTCGCAGTAGATGTCGGCGAAACCGCCGGCGGCGAGGGTGGCGTCGAGTTGTTCCAGGCTGCGCACGACGATGATCAGGCCGGCTTGAGCGGGGGCGTTTTCGGAACTGGTGGCAGAGGTGGGCGCGACGGGGCTGCTGGTGGGTTCGGGGGCGATTCGAACGGCGTCGGCCTCCGTCTTTGCCACGGCATTGATCGTCCAGCGCTTGGGCTGGCCGCGTAGGCGATCGAGTTCGGTGGAGGCGTCGCGGCGCAAGCGATTGAGCTCGCTCATGGGCAACATCACCGCGCCTTCGAGGTGCGAGCTGAGCACGCCGAGTTGAAAGGGCGTGCCGCCGAGGCGCCCGAGCTGCTCTTCGAGTCGTTGCTGGGTGAGCGGTTGGTTCTGGGCGGACGCAAGCAGGACCTGGCTGTCGAGTTGAACCACGTGGCCCTCGCGGTCGTTTAAGATCAGGGTGAGCGGGGTGCCGGCGTGGCCGTGGACGGCGACATCAACGGCGCGGGTGAAGCGGATTTTTTCGCCTTCAAAGGTGGTGCGCAGCTCGCGGTCGAGCGCGGGGTCGTTGTTTTTCCAGAGCAGATTCCCAGGGCGGATCTTGCGGAAGTTAATGTCACCATGACCGAAGCGCAGCACGGTTTCCGCCGGTTGGCCGTCGCGCGGGCGCTGGGGCTCGACCTGGTAAACGCGGCCGCCCTCCTCGCCTGCGGCGTGGTTGCCGGCGTCGAAGACGACCCCGTCGCCGGGTTTGAGGGCGCTCTCAAGGCGGAGGGCGACATGGTCGTCGCCGACGCGTGAAATTGTCCCCAGTAGAACGCCGCGCTTGGTGCCGAAGCGGCCGTGGGCGAGCTCCTGATTTTGGATACCGTTAAACCAGCCGGTGTAGAGGCCGCGCGAGAACGTCATCGAGAGTTCGTAGCGGGCGCGTGCGGAGTCGAACGGCACGTTGCCGGCAGCCGCCAGCTCGGCAAAGATTTTGTCGAGAGCCTTGCGGTAAACTCGGGTGATGCTGGCGACGTATTCCGGCGACTTGAGGCGGCCCTCGATTTTAAGTGAGGCCACCCCGGCCTTCACCAGCTCGGGCAGAACGTCCAGGCCGGCGAGGTCCTGCGGGCTGAGCAGGTATTTGCGGTCGCCGAGCGGGACGACTTGGCCGTCGGAAATGAGGTCGTAGGGCAGGCGGCAGGCCTGGGCACATTCACCGCGGTTGGCCGAGCGTCCGCCGAGCGATTCGCTGGTCAGGCATTGGCCGGAATAGGCGACACAGAGCGCCCCGTGGACGAACACTTCAAGGGGCAGCGGAGTCAGGGCGGAGGCGCGTTGGGCGGCCTGAATGGCCTCGATTTCCTTGATCGAGTTTTCGCGCGCGAGCACGACGAGTTCGGCGCCCAAGTCGCGGGCGAACGCCACGCCGGCCTCGCCGGTCACGGTCATCTGCGTCGAGCCGTGGATAGGGAAGTCGGGTGAGATTTTACGGATGAGTCGGCAGATGCCGATGTCCTGGACGATGGCGGCATCGACGCCGGAGGCGATGATGGTACGCAGGTAGTCCTCGGCGTCGGGAAGTTCGGCGGTGAAGACGAGGACATTAAAGGTAACGTAGCCGCGCACGCCGCGCTTATGGAGAAACTCCATGATCGCGGGCAGGTCGGCCTGGGTGAAGTTTTTGGCCCGCATGCGGGCGTTAAACCGTTCGAGGCCGAAGTAAACCGCGTCGGCCCCGTTCTCGACGGCGGCGCGCACGCATTCCCAGTCGCCGGCGGGCGCAAGCAGCTCGGGGCGCATCGGCAATGGAGGCTGCGAGGTCGGGCTGGCGGCTGGGGCGGGGGATGCGGAAAGTGAGTCGGCGGGCATGGTCGTGGAGCGGACGATGAGAATCAGTCGGAAAGGGGCAAGCCCCGCACCGCGGCTTCGGCAAGAGGGTTTGGCGAGCGGGCGGCTTGCCGTGCTGGCAATCTAGTGAAGCGGATTTTATCCAGTTGCTGGGTCGGGACGCTCACCCAGCGATGGCGACGCGCGCTGACTCTGTTTGGGCACAAAAAAACCGCGACCGGGAAGGTCGCGGTTTTTTAACAAGGAGGTTTTAGCCGGTGGGCTTAGACCTTCTCGACGAGGCCGGCCTTGATGGCCTTGACCGAAACGAGAACGCGCTTGGTGCCGCCATTGGCGGTCCGGATGCGGATCTTTTGCAAGTTCGGGCGGAACTTACGAGAGGTAATCGAGGTGATGTGCGTGCCGATGCCGCCGCTCTTCTTCGACTGCCCCTTACGATGAATGATGGATCCCACAGTGGGACGTTT
>JBIIMH010000121.1:0-6089 GCA_044338095.1 Rariglobus sp.
TCCGAGAAGACGATTTCAACGTTGAGCGGCTCTTGGACGGCCGGGCGATCCCAGAGGGTGGCCAGTTCTTTTTTAAGGGCCTCGACGGAGGCGAGCCGCCCTGCAATCGGAGGTGCGGTTTTGAGCGAATCGATGTTTCCGAGCAAAGCACTATCGTCCGGCTTTGGCGCCGGCGCGGCGCTGACTAGGGAAATGCCGACAACAATGCCGTACATGATCAGGGGTATGGTCTTCATTAAACGAGGGTATGTAGCGGCAGTGCCGCATACTGGGTGGGGTCGGGGTAGTGCCACAATGTGGAACTTTTAAGCCGCCTTGTGCAATCCAAGAATGAAGTGTCCGTTTCCGTGCGGGGTGATGATTAAATGCGGGATCTGGCCGATTCTACGCAGGACGGCGCCATCGCGATTGGATGGCGACCGGTGTCTCTGGAACTGCCTCGACACTTGGCCCGCAGCCCGTCCGCTGGCTGGCGCATTTTCGGCGCCGACGCGGCGAGTTAGCATCAGCCTTTTCTCCCCGCGCTTAGGGCGTATGCTCGACAGATGGATTCTGGGGCAGCAGGGTCGACGCTTCCCAAAGTTGGTTAAACGTCGGGAGGCGGGGCACCCGTGCTGTCGCGGATAACCAGTTCGCCGCTGAGCACTTGGCCGCCCTCTTCACCGATCTTTTCAATCCGGCGGTGGACAGAGCGGGCGGCGGCGTAGCCAATTTTCTGGTAAGAAACACTGGCCACGGTGAGCGGCGGGTTGGTGAAGGCACAGAGGCGGCTGTCGTCGAAGCAGAGCACGGAGAGGTCGCGGGGCACGGCGAGGCCGAGGTCGTTTGCGGTGTGGATAACGGAAACGCCTTGTTCGGCGCTCATGGCTAGCACTGCGGTGGGTCGCGGTGAGCGGTTGATCAGTTGGCGCGTCGCCAAGCGTGCAAATCCGAAGTCATCCTGTGCGGGCTCCGCGAGATCTTTGAGCGAGATCACAAGCGGTTCGGCCCCGGCCATCGCTTGCATGAAGGCGGCGCGCCGCTCCAGGCCGGCGTTGAATCGTTCCGAAAGGCTGTCGAGCAGAGCGATTCGACGATGCCCGATTTGCCGTAAGAAGCCGACCGCACGCTGGGTAAGTTGCTCATTGTTTCCTGAAACCAGGGTTCCCAGGCCTTCCTTGGGAGCGGTGGCGACGCAGGCGTAGGGGAAGCGTTCTTGGTTGAGGCGGCCGAGGAAGCGGCTGTCCTCGCTGGCGTTGATGACGACGGCGCCGCTTACGCCGCGGCGGCCGAGCACGCGGCCCAGGTCGCCGGTGTTGAGACGTTCGGCTTCGGCGCCAAAGACGGAGAGCTCGAGGTCGTGCTCGGTGCAGTATTGCCACATACCGTCCATGATCGCCTCCACGAAGCTGGAGAAAATCGACGTTTGACCGTGTTGGGTTTGGATGAGTGCGCAGATGTTGGTGATGCGCGGCTCGAACACGCGCAACTTGAAGCCGAGGCCCTCGGCGTGCTTTCGTATTTGTTCACGCGTGGCGGCGCCTATTTCGGGCTGGTTGCGCAACGCGCGACTTACGGTGCTGGGGCTAAAGCCGGTTTCGGCAGCCAGTTGATAGATGGAGACTTTGGACGCCTTGCGTTTGCGGGGACTGGTTTTGCTTTCTGACATGCGTAACATTTTCGGCACATGGCAACAACAGGCAACATCATAGCGCTTAATTACAGGAAAAAATTCGGTCCGTGCGCAACTATTGCGTCGGGCGGTTAGCAAATGCCAGGGGCTCGCGTGGCGCGGTGCATCATTGTCTGAAGCTCATCGGCGTTGGTGGTGCTCTCGACAGGGTGATCTGCTTGGCCCAGCTTTTCAGGCACTTGTGAAAGTTGCGGTAGTGGCTGTTGTGTTGGTGCGGCTTGGCGTTTGGGGATATGACGTAGAATTGATGTGATTGGATATCTACTGGGTGCCTGCTGCCATGATGAAAGCAGCCGTGACGCTCACGACGTCTTGCCGCAGTTGCAGGCGGCGGAGGCGGGTGTCGCCGGACTCACCGGCTGTAACAGGCCCATAAAAGAAGTGAGCGGCCTTGACCGGGCCGGGGGCGTTTTCGTCGGTGAATAGCGTTTGCATTGCTCGACAGGCGTCGGGCATCGCGGGATTGCAGGCGGAGGCATCGGCGGCAAAGGCGTTTATGACGGCCTCGGTGCCGACGACGGGCATGCGGCGGGTGGTTTGCAGGGCACGCACCACGCCTGGCATTACACTGGCCGGCACGTCGTCCACGAGGCGCGTGCCGCGCGGCTGGTCGCCGTTCTTAACTTATCGCAAGGGGGTTCCTGTTTTTCAGCAAATCAACCCCTTCGACTTTAAAACGGTTCCACGCGTGCGCCATCTATAGAGGCGTTGCACGGAGCCGCAATCACTTGGAGTTACCGGCAATTTTAAAGCCGCCGGTCGAGTAGTGAATCGATGCCGAGCCACCTTGGCCGGAGGCGGGCGTCGAACGGCGGGCGATGCGCCAGCTCTCGCGGTGCTTGCGAATCCAGTCAAGTAGAGCGCGCTCAAACCCGATGTCGTGTCCAAGGCGTTCTGATTCCAACCATTTATGGCGGAGAACCTCTTCTCGCTCAGCTAGAAACTCTTGATAAAGACTCGATTGCTTCACGAACTCACCTGAGGCGGAATCGGTTGTATTTGGCTGTGTTTGATTCATGGCGACCATGGCGAGGGATGGAGTCAGACAACTAGCTAACACTACCTGTTAAAATCGGCTCTGAATGGATTCCCTTAAGCATAAAAGAGTGAGAAGGCCTAAAAAAATTGAGTGTAAGCAGTCGTCTCGTTTTTGGTTCGGGCTGACAATAATCGTTGGCCAAAATAGGCCTAGCCTATGGCGTGTCAATTGAGAGCAATTAATACGCCTTTTTCGCGTATTTTTTACGAAATTATGGGGTGGCGGCCATCGGTTTGCGCGAAAGCTGCAACAAGAGGCGGTCGCCGATCTCGCGGAAAATACCTGCGGCGAGGCTGTCAGGGGCGGTCATCACAATGGGTTTACCCGCATCACCTCCTGCGCGGATCTCGCTGATCAGGGGGACTTGGCCGAGCAGAACGGTGGCGAGGGAGTCCGCGGTTTTCTGGCCTCCGCCTTCGCCGAAGAGTTGGTGTTTCTGGCCGGCGGGATCGATGAAGTAGCTCATGTTTTCGGCGACACCGAGTAAGGGCACGTTGACCTTTTGGAACATCAGGCCGCCCTTGCGGGCCACGTTGGTTGCTGCCGGCTGCGGCGTGGTTACGAGCACGGCTCCGTCAAGGGGCAAGGTTTGCACCAGCGAGAGTTGCGCATCACCGGTACCGGGGGGGAGGTCAACCAGGAGGATGTCCAGTTCGCCCCATTTAACGTTTTGCACGAATTGCTGGATGGTCTTCATGATCATCGGGCCGCGCCACACCACCGGTGTGTTGTCGTCGACGAGGAAGCCCATGCTCATAACCTTCACGCCATAGTTTTCCAAGGGAAGCAGGTTGTCGCCTTCAACTTGGGGGCGGCCGTCGATACCCATCATCAGCGGAACCGAGGGGCCGTAAATGTCGCAGTCCATCAAGCCCACGCGGCCGGGGCGGCCTTGGGCGGTGAGCAGTTGGGCGAGCGCACAGGCCAGATTGACCGCGAAGGTGCTTTTGCCGACGCCGCCTTTGCCTGAGGCAATGGCCACAGCGTATTTGATCGTCTTGGGTGCGGAGGTGTTACCTCCGAGATTACCACCTGCTGCGGCAGGGGTGCGCGCGGGGGCCACGGCGATGTCGATTACGGTGGCGGTCACCCCAGGGATAGCGCGCAGGCATTTGTCAACCTCCTGCTTGAGGTGCAGGGGAATCTTGGGGTCAGAGGTGGTGAGCGAGAGCGAAACCTTGGCGGTTTCACCCACCAAGGCGGCCGAGCGCACCAGCCCAAAGGAAACGATGTCGCGGCTGAAGCCGGGATATTTAACTTGTTTGAGGGCTTCTTTGATGTCGTCGGGAGTCACGGTAGGAATAAGGAAATTTGGGAACGTGTAAGGGTTTTACGTTGTTATAGGTGGCGGGCCTGTAAATAGAAATGGCCTGTCCTCCCGCAACTATCCGTCTCTCTTTTTGTGTCATGAAACTCCTGCTCCGTTCTCTTCTCGCACTGGCGATCCTTGCGCCAACCGCGGTTTTTTCCCAAGCCAGCCGTAATCTCGGCGATGTTGTCATCTCCGCAGATCTTAAAACCATCGCGATGAGTGTCTCCGGCTCCACCCCGGAACTCACCAATCTCGCCAATCTCGCCTTCAGGGCCCACGGACGCATCCGTCTTGTTCCCACCGGAGGAAGCTTCGACATCAAGTTCGCTCCGGTCGCTGCCAATCAAGTTCAGGTCACCGTGACCAAGGCCGGTGCGGTGTTGCTCAATCAGGTCGCCCAGGGCACCAGCACGCGCAACGCCTTTTTCCGCGCGGCCGATGCGGCGGTCACTGCCACTACGGGACTCAAGGGGTTCTTCGCCTCGCGTCTGACGTTCATCAGCGAGTATTCGGGCAAGTCCGAGGTCTTCACCAGTGACTTGTTCTTCGGCGAGGTCCGTCAGATCACCAAGGACAACGCCCAAGCCATCACGCCGCGCTGGTCGCCGGACGGCGGCAAAATCCTTTACACCAGTTTTTACAAGTCGGGCTTCCCTGACATTTTCCTGCTCGATTTAAACAGCCTTCAGCGCACCACCTTCGTGAGCTTCAAGGGCACCAACAGTGGCGCACGTTTCAGCCCCAACGGTTCTCAGGTCGCGCTGGTGCTTTCCGGCGAGGGCAACCCCGAGATTTATGTGAGCAATGCCCAGGGGCGCGGCGTGGCCCGCCGTACGCGCTCGTCCTCGGTCGAGGCCTCGCCGGCCTGGTCGCCTGACAGTTCGCGCCTGATCTTTACCTCGGACGCGGCCGGCGGGCCTCAGCTTTACACGATGTCTGCGGCCGGCGGCACCATGCAGCGCGTGCCGACGAGCATCAGCGGCTACTGCGCCGAACCGGACTGGAGCGTGGGTGATCCGACCAAGATCGCGTTCACCACGCGCATTGGCAGCGGCTACCAGATCGCCGTGTTTGACATGGCCAAACGCACCCCTGCCAAGATCGTTTCCAAGGCCCCGGTCGACGGCGTCGAGCCGAGCTGGCTGGCCGACGGCCGCCACTTGGTTTACACCGAGCGCGCCGCCAACAGCCGCAGCATCCACATCCTTGATACGGTGACGGGCAAGACCACGCGCCTGAGTTCTGCCCAGCTCAAGCAGACCTCGCAGGCCAGCGCTTGGCTGCGCTGAGGCGAGTCTGGTTTCACCGGTTCATAAAAAAAGCCGTCCCGAATTCGGGACGGCTTTTTTGCGGGCGCTAATCAGCGTTTTTTGGCCGCGACGGCGAACTCAACTTAGGCGACGGCCTTGAGGTAGTTGGCCTCGGCGGCGTCCCAATCGACCACGTTCCAGAAGGCGGCGATGTAGTCGGGGCGGCGGTTCTGGTAGTTGAGGTAGTAGGCGTGCTCCCAGACATCGAGGGCGATGACCGGCTTGCCTTCGATGCCGGCGACGGCCTTGCCCATGATCGGGCTGTCCTGATTGGCGGTGGAACCGACCGCGATTTTTTTGTCTGCGGTGACCAACAGCCAGGCCCAGCCGGAGCCGAAGCGGGTGGCGCCGGCCTTGGCGAACTCTTCCTTGAATTTGTCGAAGCTGCCGAAGGTCGCGTCGATGGCGGCAGCGAGCTGGCCCTTGGGGGTGCCGCCCTTGCCGGGGCCGATGATCTTCCAGAAGAAGGCGTGGTTGGCGTGGCCGCCGCCGTTGTTGCGAACCGCACCACGGATGGCTTCGGGCAGCTTGGATAGGTCGGCGATCAGGTCGCACACACAGGCGGGGGCGGCGACACCGGCGTCAGCCAGAGCCTTGTTCACATTGGTGATGTAGGCTTGGTGATGCTTGGAGTGATGGATTTCCATCGTCTTGGCATCGATGTGGGGAACGAGGGCGTCGTAAGCGTAGGCGAGTTTGGGCAGTTCGTAGGACATGGTTGTAGGTATTGGGTTGAAAGAAATGGGTCGGTGGGAA
>JBIIMH010000122.1:0-6072 GCA_044338095.1 Rariglobus sp.
AACAACTTGTAGGCGTATTCAGCGCCCAGTGACGGGGTGAGGATGCGCTTAAACGAACTCACGAAGTCCTGTGAGGTCAGCGGTTCGTCATTGGACCACTTGGCGTTGGCGCGCAGGTGGAAGGTGTAAGTCAGGCCGTCCTCGGAGATATCCCAGCGCTCGGCCATTCCGGGGGCGATGTCGCCGTCGGGCGAGTAGGTGACGAGGCCTTCCAGTAGGGCGGAGATGATCTTGTGCTCCGGCACGCCGGTGACCACATGCGGATCGAGGTCCTGGGGTTCGGTGCCGTTGCCCACGCGCAGGATTTTGGGGCTGGCGGCGGGTGCAACGGATGAAGTGGAAGGAGTGGCGCCGGCCGGACCGGGCTCGTTTTTCGAGCAACCAGAGAGCGCCGTGAGCAGGCCAAGTGCGGTGAGCAGGCCGAGTGCTGTCGAGGCGGAGAACGGGTGGAGGCGACTCATTGAGCTGCGGAACATAACGCTTTTAGTATGGATTTTTTAACCGCAGGGAGCGGGCTTGTGGGAGTGCAACGGCAAGCCGGAACAACTAACACAATGGGTTAGTTGTTGCCCTGCGCAGCGGTAGTGGCGGACGGGTCAGGCTCAAGCGACACGTGTTTGTAGGGGTGGTGGTCAAGCAGGGTGGGGTGCCATCCTTTGACCGCCGGGTTTTTTAAGAAAACGTGGGTGTAGGTGTAGAGCGGTATGAAGGGGGCGTCGGCCACCAGGAGTGCTTCGGCCTGCTGGAAGAGGTCATGGCGGGCGTCGGTGTCGGCAGTGCGTGCGGCTTGGAAAAGCAACTGGTCGTAGGCGGGTTTGCGCCAACCGCTCCAATTGTTGCCGCTGTCGGCAGTCCACATGGAAAGGAAGGTTGCCGGGTCGTTGTAGTCACCGATCCATGACGACCGGAGGATCTGGAAGTCTCCGGCGCGACGGGCGGCCAACACGCTCTTGCCTTCCATGTTGAGCAGGCGGACTTCAAGTCCGAGTTCGCGCCGCCAGCCGGCCTGAACCGCCTCGGCGATGATGCGGTGGTTGTCGGAGGTGTTGAGCAACAGTTCGAGGATGGGCGCGCCTTTCCCGCCGGGATAACCGGCCTCGGTGAGCAAGCGCCGAGCTTCCTCGTAATCGGTGGAAAAACGGGCTGCGGGGGTGTAACCGGCGGTGCCGGGAGGAGTGAAGGCGTAGGCGGGCGTCTGGCCTCCGCCGAGGATTTTTTCGGCTATGCCGGCACGGTCCACGGCGAGGGCGAGGGCACGGCGGATTTTGACCTCGTTGAGGAAAGGCCGGTTGGTGTTGAGCGTGTAATAATAGGTGCCCAGATACGGATCGATGCGCAGCAGCTCGGGGTGATTTGCCCGGTAGGTGGAGACTTTCGCGAGCGGGAGCGCCTCGGTGAGGTGGAGCTGGCCGGAGCGGAATGCACGTTCCTCGGCGTTTAGGTCCTCGATCGGCAGGAAGCGGATCGCATTTAACTGCACAATCGAACGGTCCCAGTAGGTGAGGGATTTGACCACCTCGATATGCTGGCCGGTGCGCCACTGCTTAAGTGTGAAGGGACCGTTGCCAACAAAGGTGTCGGGCCGGGCCCAGGGGTTGCCGCGCACATAGGGATCGCCAGATTTGTGCAGTGTGGGAAGGTGCACGGGCCACCAGACCCAGTGTTGTAAAAGGGATAAAAAATACGAGGCGGGGTGCTCCAGGCTGATGCGCACGGTGCGGGCGTCCGGCGCAGAGAAACCTACTTTGGTGAAGTCGCTGAGAGCGCCTTTGTGGAAGGCCTCGGCGTTTTGGACGATGTAGAGCAGGCTGGCGTTGTCGGCAGCAAGCGAGGGCGTCAGCACGCGTTGCCATGAGGCCAGGAAGTCACGCGCGGTGACGGGATTGCCGTTTGACCAATAGGCGTCGGCGCGGAGGTGAAAGGTGTAGGTGAGCCCGTCGGGGGATAACTCCCAGCGTTCGGCGACTCCGGGCACGGGATCGAGGGTTTTCGGGTCTTCGGCGACCAAGCCCTCAAACAGGGCGGACAGCACGGTGTAATCGTTGGCGGTGGTCGCAAGGTGGGGGTCGAGGTCGGCCGGCTCGGGGCCCATGCCGCGAAGGAGGGTTTTCTCTCGGTTACCGCGCTCGACGGCAGTTTCGCGTTTAAAGCAGCCGGTGAGGCCAAGCGGAATGGCCATCAAAAGCACAAAAAGGCACAAAATTAAGGAGCTGCGAGGGGGCATTTTTGGTGGGCTTTTGTGGTTTCAGTGGAGGCGGTCATGTCTTGGAAATTAACGCGACGGCGTGGGCTGCGATGGCAAGCCCTTGGCCGATTTGATCAACACCCTCGTTGGTCGTGGCCTTAAGGCCGATTTGGGAAACGTCGAGGCCGGTCGAACGGGCGAGGGCCGCCTTCATCTCGTTGAGGCGGGGGTAAATCTTCGGGAGTTCCGCGATGAGCGAGGCATCGAGGTTAACGATGTGCCAGCCGCGTGTGCGCAACTCGGCCGTTACGCGTTGGAGCAGGACCTGCGAGTCGATGTTTTTGAAGGCCGGATCGGTGTTGGGGAAAAAATGGCCGATGTCGGGTAGGGCGGCGGCGCCGAGCAGCGCGTCGCAAATCGCGTGGGTCAGGCAGTCGGCGTCGGAATGGCCGTCCAGGCCCACAGGGCACTCGGTGAAATGCACCCCGCCGAGGATCATCGGCCGACCGCTGACGATACGATGGATGTCGTAGCCGTGACCGATTCGTAAATTCATAAAAATCCAAGCTCCCAGGGGGCAAACACCCAGCTTTTAGGCGGTCTGCTGGGCCAGCAGATACTCGAACCAGGGCAGATCGGCAGGAGTGGTGAGTTTGGGGTTGGGGAGTGGGTTTTCGAGAATCGCGATCGGGTGCTTTAGCAGCTCGACTGCGGCGGCGTCGTCGGTGATGTGTAGCCGTTTCTTGGCGACCTTGGCGTAGGCTTCGACGATCAGATCCCGGTCGAAAACCTGCGGGGTTTCCATCGCCCAAAGTTTGTCGCGATCGAGCGATTTGAGGTGGCCGTCGACACGGTGCTCTTTAATCGAGTCGGTGACGCGGTGCGCGAGTACGACGGCGTCTTCGCGCAGCACGATTTTGTGCAGCGCGATGAGCTGATCGACGGTTACAAAGGGACGCGCGCAATCGTGGATGAAAACCTTGCTGATGTCGGGTGGCAGCGCGGCAAGCGCTGCGGCGACCGAGTCTTGGCGTTCTTCGCCGCCGGGCACGAAGAGCGCGGGGGTGGGCGCGTAGGCGGATAACTCCATCATCTGCTTCTGGTCGCGGTAAACGATGACGTAGAAATCGGCCACACCGCTCTCGGCAAAGGTGGTGGCGGAGTGGACGAACAGCGGACGCCCGCCGAGGGGCGCGAGGATCTTGTCCTCGACGGCTCCGTTCATGCGTTGACCGCTACCAGCGGCGAGGAGGATGGCGGCGGTACGAGGCATGTTTTTTTAGCGGTTTAGACGGACGTTTGGGGTGACTTGGCGGTTTAGGCTGACGCGAGTTCGGCCAAGATGGCGCGGGTGGCGGCAACCGGATCCTTGGCTTTGAGAATGGGGCGACCAACGACGATGTAGCTGGAGCCAGCACGTGCCGCATCGGCCGGGGTCATGATGCGTTTTTGGTCGTCGCCACCCGCTTCACCGGAGGGGCGGATGCCAGGGGTGACGAGTTGTACGCCAGCGGGAAGTTGCGCGCGCAACAGGCCGACTTCCAAGGGTGAGCAAACCAGCCCGTTAAGGCCGGCCGTCGCGGCGAGTTGACCCAAGCGGGCAACGTGCGCCTCGGGGCTGACGTTAATGCCCAGTTCCGCCAGGCCGCTGGCATCCATCGACGTGAGCACGGTGACGCCAAGCAGGAGCAAGTCGGGTTTGGTTTGAAGCTGGGCCTTGCGGGCGAAACTCATCATCTCGCGCCCGCCGCCGGCGTGCAGCGTCAACATTCCGATTGGCAGGGGTGCGAGGGATTCGACGGCCTTGGCAACGGTGTTGGGGATGTCGTGCAGCTTGAGATCGAGGAAGATGTTGAACCCCTCGTCGGCGACGGCCTTGACGTAATCGGGGCCGTAGGCGGTGAACATTTGCAGGCCGATTTTCACCCAGCGCAATTCACCGCGCAGTTGGCGGAGCAGCGGGGCTGCTTCTTCACGGGTGGGAACGTCGAGGGCGAGGATGAGATCGCAAGGCATGAGATTGGGGCCATTAATGCACGTGAATAGCGGGTAATCTAAAGAAAATTCGTCCGCTGTGTGGATTGGCGTTTCTTCATGCGGGCCGGTCGGTTTAGTGGTGGTCGTGCGTATCGAGCTGCCCTGTCCTGCGAAACTTAACCTCTTCCTCGCCATCACCGGCCGGCGCGCGGATGGATTTCACGACCTCGTTTCGGTCGCCGCACCACTGAAATTTGGCGACACCCTAGTTGTCGAATCTCGACCTGCGGGATTTACCTTGGAGTGCGATGACGCATCGCTGGAGATCGATGAGACCAACCTGGTTTTGCGCGCGGCCCGGGCGTTTGCGTTGGCGGCGAAGTGGGATGGCGGCGCGCATTTTTCGCTGCAAAAACGCATCCCCATGGGCGCGGGCCTCGGTGGCGGCAGCAGTGATGCGACGAGCGTGTTGCTGGCCTTGAACCAGCTCGCCGGCACCGTGCTCAAGCGCGATGAGTTGGCAGCTGTGGCCGGGCAACTGGGCTCGGATTGCGCGCTTTTCCTCGCCGGTGGCCCGGTCGTTATGCGCGGGCGCGGCGAAAACGTGCAACCGCTGCCGGCACAGGCGGCGCTGCGGTTGCGCGGACGCCGCGTGTTAGTATTTAAGCCGATGTTCAGCATCAGCACGGTTTGGGCTTACCGCCGCATGGCAGCGGGCGCGCCGACGACCTACCTGCCGCCAGAAGAAGCCGAGGCACGGCTTGCGGCTTGGGTCGGCCAGCCCGAGGCCCCGGCAGAAGCGCTGCTTTTTAATAACATGGAGGTGCCGGCATTTACCAAATTCATCGCTTTGCCCGTGCTGATGGAACGGTTGCGCGCGGAGTTTAACCTCGTCCCCAGCATGAGTGGCAGCGGCAGTGCCTGCTTCGCGTTTTTGCCTGAGGGCGCGCCTGTATCCACAATCACCAGCCGGATTCGCGAGTTGTGGGGCACGCAGGCCTTTGTGGTTGAAACGCGGCTCAGTTGATCTGCGCCTCGGTGATTCTTAGTGGAGCTCGCCAGGGAATCAGCCACGCCAACGATCACATCGGTTAAAAGCCCTGCGATTCCGTATCAATCGGTCTTTTAGCCGCGCGATGAAACGATTGTGCGCCAAGGCGCATGGCTTCGACTTTGGTTTCGACTTCGAATCCGCGGGTCTTTCGAATCCGCACTATCATGCGTATTCTTGTCACCGGCGGCGCCGGCTTTCTGGGTTCCCATCTTTGCGACCGCCTTCTCAAAGACGGTAACGACGTTATCTGCCTCGATAACTTTTTCACCGGTCGCAAAAGCAACATCGCGCATCTCCACGGCCGCCCCGATTTCGAGTTGGTCCGCCACGACGTCATTGATCCGTTCAAGTTCGAGGTGGATCAGATCTACAACTTGGCCTGCCCAGCCTCGCCGCCGCATTATCAGTTCAACCCCATCAAGACGACCAAGACCTCGGTCATGGGCGCAATCAACGCCCTCGGTCTGGCCAAGCGCGTGCATGCCCGCGTGTTTCAGGCCAGCACCAGCGAGGTGTACGGCGACCCCGCCATCCATCCCCAGCCCGAGAGCTACTGGGGTAATGTTAACCCGATCGGCAAACGCTCCTGCTACGACGAGGGCAAACGCGTCGCCGAGACCCTCTTCTTCGACTACCACCGCGAGAACAAAGTCGATATCCGCATCGTGCGTATTTTTAACACTTATGGTCCGCGCATGCACCCGAACGACGGCCGCGTCGTCTCCAATTTCATCGTACAGGCGCTCAAGGGCGAAGATCTCACGATCTACGGCGATGGCATGCAAACACGCTCCTTCTGCTACGTGGACGACCTGATCGAGGGTTTTGTGCGTCTGATGAACCAGACCGAAACGGT
>JBIIMH010000123.1:0-5993 GCA_044338095.1 Rariglobus sp.
ACTCACTCAGGCGCTGACCTATGGCGCGTCACTGATGTTTTTCCGCAACGACATGCTGATGGGCGGCAACAACGGCTTCACTGATTTCAAGTTCATCCTCGGCTACGACCTGCGCGACGCCGTCACCCAGCGCGGGCTGTTCATCGCCACGGCCGTGACGCTGCTGGTGGTGTACGCTGCGCTGCGACTGCTCAGCTACACCAAGTTTGGCCTCGTCCAGCGCGCCATCCGCGACGGTGAAAACCGTGTGCTGTTTAGCGGCTATGCGACCGCTCACTTTAAGCTCTTTATTTTCCTCGTCGCCGCGCTCATCGCCGCGGTGGCCGGCGCGCTTTACGTCCCGCAGGTCGGCATTATTAACCCGTCCGAGATGACGCCCGACAAGTCGCTTGAGGCCGTGGTCTGGTGCGCGGTCGGCGGTCGCGCCACCTTGGTCGGCCCGATCATCGGCGCGATCAGCGTCAACGCTCTCAAGAGTTGGGCCTCACGTGCCGCACCCGACTACTGGCTTGTGATTTTGGGCGGTCTTTTTGTGGTCGTGGTGCTGCTGTTACCCGGTGGCATCGTCAGCATTCCCGAGCGTCTAAAGGCCCTGTGGAAACGCCTGTTCAAAAAGCCCGCCGCGCCCGCCGCCGATTCAACGCCCTCCGCCTAAGCACCTGCCATGAATAACAAATACATGCTCACGGTTGAGGACGTCTCCAAAACCTACGACGGATTCAAGGCCATCACCGACCTCAATTTTTATCTCTTCGAGGGCGAGTTGCGCACCGTCATCGGCCCGAACGGTGCAGGTAAATCCACGTTCTTCGACCTCATCACCGGCCGCGCCAAGCCCGACACCGGCAAGATCGAGTTCGGTATGGACACGGACCTCACCACGATGAACGAGTACGAGATCAACCGTCTCGGCATCGGGCGAAAATTTCAGACGCCCTCGGTCTTCACCGAGCATACGGTCTACAACAACATTGTGCTCTCGCTGGTCGGCTCGCGCGGCGTGTTCGCCTCGATTTTCAAGCGCCTGTCCTCCACCGAGCGCGACCGCATCGATGAGTTGCTCAAACTGGTGCGTCTCGATGGCAAACGCGATTGGAAGGCCGGCATGCTCGCCCACGGCGAGAAGCAGTGGCTGGAGATCGGCATGCTGCTCGCCCAAGATCCCAAGGTTCTCCTCGTGGACGAGCCCGCCGCCGGTATGACCGACGAGGAAACCCACCGTACCGGCGAACTGCTCATTTCGCTCGCCGGTAAACACAGCATCATCGTCATCGAGCACGACATGACCTTCGTTAAACAAATCGCCCGTGAAGGCATGGTCACCGTGCTTCACCAAGGCAGCGTTCTCTGCGAGGGCAAATTCGACGCCGTCCAATCCAACCCCAAGGTCCGCGAGGTTTACCTCGGGCGCGGCAAGAGCGGCGGGAAATAACCAACTCGCTCCAATGACAGTCATTTTGCCGATTCCCGACGTAGCGCAGACTTCCAGTCTGCATTGGCCTGATGGAGTAGCGCAGGCTTCCAGTCTGCTCCGTGCTGTGAAAGTAGCGCAGACTTCCAGTCTGCTCCGAAACTCCAAGCCTTTGGCCGCAAAAGAGCGCAAAGAACGCAAAGACCGATCCGCCTGCATTCCTATGCGTTCTCTGCGTTCTTTCGCGGCCAAAAGGATCGACGTCCGGGCCAAGACGCCGATGCAGACTGGGAAGTCTGCGCTACTCAGTTCCGGCAGGCCGCCGATGCAGACTGGCAGTCTGCGCCACTTCCCTAACCTGCGCCCATTTCAGCCCTCGGTTTCTGTAATTTTTCGTTATGTCTGAACCGCTTCTTCAACTCTCTAGCGTCGAAACCGACATCGGCGGTTCGCGAATTCTGCGCGGTGTTAACCTCGAAGTGCGTGCCGGCGAACTCGTCGCGCTGATGGGCCGCAACGGCGTGGGTAAAACCACCACGTTGCGCTCCATCACCGGCCTGCGCCCGATTCGCGCCGGCTCGATCACCCTCGATGGCCAGCGCATCGATAAACTCCCGATCGACGCCCGCGCCCGCGCCGGCATCGGTTACGTCCCGCAAGGCCGCGATATTTTCCCGCACCTGACCATCGAGGAAAACCTGCGCGTCGGCCTCGTGGTTCACGGCCGCAAAGGCGCCGAAGCCCGCGAGGCGCTCGACCGCGTGTTCACGCTTTTCCCCGTGCTCAAGGACATGCTCGGCCGCAAGGGCGGTGTGCTCTCCGGCGGCCAACAGCAGCAGCTCGCCATCGGCCGCGCGCTTTTGACCAAGCCCAAGCTGCTGATCCTCGACGAGCCCACCGAGGGCATTCAGCCGTCGATCATCGACCAGATCGGCGACACCTTAAAACTACTCAAAGCCGACGGCTCACTGGCGATCCTGCTGGTGGAGCAATACGTCGATTTCTGCCGTGAAATCGCTGACCGCTTTTACGCCATGGATCGTGGCGTTGTAACCATCTCCGGCCCCATTGCCTCGCTGACCGACGAAGTCGTTAAAAAGCACCTCCAAGTCTGATTTTTGAAGTAGTGAGTAGCGGGTAGTGAGTAGCGGGCATTCAAAACCTCGCGAACCGCCCCGAACCTTGCGACTTCTGTTTCCTAGGATCGTCTACTCGCTACCCGCTACTCACTACTCGCTACTTCCCCCAATGCACCTCACTCCTCGCGAACGAGAAAAACTCCTCATCGTCACTGCCGCCGATCTCTCCCGACGTCGCCAGGCCCGAAGGTTGAAGCTCAATTATCCCGAAGCCGTTTCGATCATCACCTACGAGATCATGGAGGGCGCTCGCGACGGTCGAAGCGTCGCCGATCTCATGAGCTACGGCACCACACTGCTCAAGCGCGCCGACGTGATGGAGGGCGTACCCGAGATGATCCACGACGTGCAGGTCGAGGCCACCTTTCCCGACGGCACCAAACTCGTCACCGTCCACAATCCCATCCGTTGACCATGATTCCTGGAGAAATTATCACGCCCGCCGGCGCTGCACCTCTCGAAGCCAACGTCGGGCTGGAAACCAAAACACTCGTGATTGGCAACACCGGCGACCGCCCCATTCAGGTCGGATCGCATTTCCATTTCTACGAGACGAATGCGGCCTTGCGCTTTGACCGTGAAGCCGCGCGTGGTTTTCGCCTTAACATACCGGCTGGCACCGCCGTGCGTTTCGAGGCGGGCGATTCCAAGGAAGTTGAACTCGTCGCCCTCGCCGGCACCCGTGAGGTCTGGGGTTTCAATGCCAAGATCAACGGAAAACTCTGATTCGAAAACCGAGTTACACAGAGGGCACAAGAGGTTTCACAAAGGTCACGGAGTCGATCGCGTTTGCTCCGTGCCCTCTGTGACTACCTTCGTGATCTCTGTGTAACCCTCCGAAACTCTCTCCCCCAACCCTATGCCGCTCAAACTCACCCGCCGCCAATACGCCGAGATGTTCGGCCCCACTTTGGGCGACCAAGTTCGTCTCGCCGATACCGAACTCTTCATTCAGGTCGAGCGCGACCTCATCGCCGAGAGCGGCGGCTACGGTAACGAGATCAAATTTGGCGGTGGCAAGGTCATCCGCGACGGCATGGGCCAGTCCGGCACCGCCACCGACGCCGAGTCGCTCGACCTCGTCATCACCAACGCCCTCATCCTCGACGCCAGACTCGGCGTCATCAAGGCCGACATCGGCATCAAGCACGGCGTTATTGTCGGCATCGGCCACGCCGGCAACCCCGGCATCCAAAACGGCATCGGCTCCGTCTATCCCGATCCCAAGACCGGCAAGAAAAGCCCCATGATCGTCGGTGCCTGCACCGAGGTGCTCGCCGGCGAGGGTTGTATTCTCACCGCAGGCGGCATCGACACGCACATCCATTTTATCTGCCCGCAGCAGATCGACGAGGCCGTCAGCTCCGGCGTCACCACCTTGCTGGGCGGCGGCACCGGTCCATCGCACGGCACCCTCGCCACCACCTGCACGCCCGGTGCATGGAATATCCAGCGCATGCTCCAAGCCGCCGAGGCCTTTCCCGTAAACCTTGGCTTCATGGGCAAGGGCAACTGCGCCACCGCCCAACCCCTGCGTGATCAGATCCTCGCCGGTGCCCTCGGCCTCAAACTCCACGAAGACTGGGGCACCACGCCCGCCGCGATCGACACCTGCCTGGGCGTCGCCGAGGAACTCGATGTGCAAGTTGCCATCCATACCGACACCCTCAACGAGGCTGGCTTCGTGGACGACACCCTTGCCGCCTTCAAGGGCCGCACCATCCACACCTTCCACTCCGAAGGCGCTGGCGGCGGACATGCACCCGACATCATTCGTGTTTGCGGCGAGGCCAACGTCCTCCCGTCATCCACCAACCCCACGCGTCCCTTCACGGTAAACACCATCGACGAGCACCTCGACATGCTCATGGTCTGCCACCACCTCGACAACAAGATCCCCGAGGACGTGGCCTTCGCCGAGTCGCGTATCCGCCCTGAGACTATCGCCGCCGAGGACCGACTGCACGACCTGGGTGCCATCTCGATCACCTCCTCCGACTCGCAGGCGATGGGACGCATCGGCGAGGTCATCCTCCGCACCTGGCAGACCGCGCACAAGATGAAGCTCCAGTTTGGCAAACTGACGCACCCCGCGCACCCCGCTGCCGACAATTTCCGCTGCCTGCGCTACGTCGCCAAATACACCATTAACCCTGCCATCGCTCAGGGCATCAGCCACATCGTCGGTTCCGTCGAGGTGGGCAAACTCGCCGACCTTGTGCTGTTCAAGCCCGCCCTTTTCGGTGTGAAGCCAGAGATCGTGCTTAAGGGCGGCTTCGTCGCCTGGGCCAACATGGGCGATCCCAACGCCTCCATTCCCACACCGCAGCCCACGTTCTACCGTCCCATGTGGGGTGCGGCTGGCGGCGCCCTGAGCGCGACCAATATCACCTTTGTTTCTGCCGCGGCGTTGCAGAGTGGCCGCCTCGCCGACCTCGGCCTGCGCCGCCGTCTCGAGCCGGTGGTGAATTGCCGGAACATCGGCAAACGCGACATGGTGCTCAACGACGCCATGCCCGTCATCAAGGTCGATCCTGAGACCTACCACGTCACCGCCGACGGAGAACACCTCACCTGTGAACCCGCCAAGGTCCTCCCCATGGCGCAGCGGTATTTCCTGTTTTGAGGGTAACAACTACGGGACATCTGCATCGGTCCGGAAAAGTAGCGCAGACTTCCAGTCTGCTTTGGTTCGGGAGAGTAGCGCAGACTTCCAGTCTGCCTCCGGAACAACCCTGGCAGACTTCCAGTCTGCGCTACTCTATGCCCCAGAACGAAGCACTTCGCCACGGCTACCACGCACGCGGTTACCTGCCGCACCTCAAGCGTGATGGAGCGAGTTACTTTGTGACGTTTCGACTCGCGGATTCATTGCCTGCCGAAAAATTGGCCGACATTGAACGTGAACTTGCCGCCTTGCGCTTTCCTGCAGTTAAGCCGGGTGCAGAAGCCGAGGCAGAGAAACACCGCGAACGCCGACGTCGTATGGAGGTGTTGTTGGATCAGGGGGCTGGTGCATGTCAGTTGCGGGTGCCGGAAATTGCCGACCTCGTCGGCCAAGCGCTACGCTTTCATCAGGGTGAAAGGTTCAATCTGGAGGCGTGGTTCATCATGCCCAACCACGTTCACGTTATGCTCAGGCCGTTTGGTGGATTTACGCTGAGCGGAATTGTTAAAAGCTGGAAGCAATTCACCTCAATGCAGGTCAAACATCTGCTCCGTATGCCCCCGGGGCGCTTGTGGCAGCCCGAAGCCTACGATCACTGGGTGCGCGACGATGCGGACGGGGCTCGAATCGTGCGTTATATTGAACGTAACCCGGTGAAAGCGGGCCTGTGTGGAAACTCGGCGGATTGGCGCTGGAGCAGTGCGAATGACTCCGCAAAAAGTAGCGCAGACTTCCAGTCTGCTTTGGTCCGGGAGAGTAGCGCAGACTTCCAGTC
>JBIIMH010000124.1:0-5968 GCA_044338095.1 Rariglobus sp.
CCGAGTGTGATCACCAGCAGGTCAGGTGAAAAATTAGCGTGAATCCGGCGGCACGCTTCCTCCAGCGGATAACTTTCCCCCACTCCGGGCTCGGGCAGGTCGGCCAATTCCAGCGCCTCATGACGATTCGGCGTGATCAGGCCGACGTTGTTAAAGGAAAGATGGCGCGAGGGCTTGGGGTCGACCGCCACCAATTTTCCGTGGATACGCGCGGCGGCGATTACGCGGTTGATCAGGGTTTGGCTGATGGCGCCCTTGGCATAGTCCGAAATGATCACCGCGTCGGCGGCGGCAATCGCCATGGCCAGCACCTCGTCGGATACGCGGCCGTTTTCCAAAGTGTAGCCGTCGCGCGCCCCTTCGTGGTCGATTCGGCAAAGCTGCTGAGTGCGGGCAATGACGCGGGTTTTGACGATAGTGGACGTGCCCGGGATCGTGGCGCAGCGCGAGGCTTCGATGCGGGATGTCGCCAGCAGGGCGCGCAGGCGGCGACCGGCGTCGTCTTCACCGAGCGAGCCGATCAATTCGGCGGCAATCCCCAGGGCGGCTAGGTTGAGGGCAACATTGGCCGCGCCACCGGCGGTGTGGCTCTCGCGGGCAACGTGTACCACGGGCACGGGCGCCTCGGGGGAAATGCGGTTCACCTCGCCCCAGATGTAATGGTCGACCATCAGGTCGCCGATCACGAGGACGCGCAGGTTACGGAAGGTTGCGAGGATGGCGGGAATGTTCATGCGGGCAGTTGGGTCCAGTCAGCGGCGTCGATCGCCTCCAGCCACTGGTGAAGGACGAGGGTATGCACTTCCTGAATGCGCGCCGTGGTGGCGCTGGGAACGATGATCGGGTAATCGCACTGGGTGCGGGCCTTGCCGCCATCCTTGCCGGAAAGCAGCACGGTGGTGATGCCACGGGCGCGGGCGGCGGCGAAAGCGGCGAGCACGTTGGCACTGTTACCACTGGTCGTGAAGCCCACCAGCACGTCGCCGCGCCGACCAAGGGCCTCGACCTGACGGGCAAAAATGGCGTCGTAGCCATAGTCGTTGCCGATGCAGGTGAGCGCGGTCACGTCGGAATTGAGGCAGATTGCAGGCAGGGCGCGGCGCTCGATTTTATAGCGGCCAACCAGCTCCTCGGCGAGGTGCAGGGCGTCGGCCGCACTCCCGCCGTTGCCGCAGGTGAGCAACTTGCCGCCTTGGCGCAGGCTGGCGAGAATCGCCTCGCCCACCGTGGTGACGACGGGCGCCAGCGCGGTGCTGGCGGTGAGTACGCTGCGGAGTTCTTCCAGCGATTCGGTAAAAGTCGGTGTAGCCATGGTGGGCGATAGGGTTGGGTTATTCAGGAACCGCGGACGTGGCCGAGGCGGTGGTCGGTGAGCAGGTAACGCGTGACGTAGTCCGTCACGGCTTCGGCGAGCGTGTGGTTTTTCCCGGTCCAGCCGGTGGTGGCGAGGCGGCGGGTGTCGGCGCAGGTGTAGTACTGGTATTTGCCGCGCAGCACCTCAGGCATCTCGATGAACTCGATCTGGGCGGGCAACTGGAGCGCGGCGAAGATCGGCGTGACCAGCTCGATCCAGGTGGAGGCGCGGCCGGTGCCGACGTTAAACAAGCCGCTTGCAACCGGGGTGCGGGCGAGGTGCAGGGTCATGGCGACCGCGTCCTTCACGTAGACGAAGTCGCGCTTCTGTTCGCCGTCGCGGTAATCGGGGTGGTAACTGCGGAACAGCCGCACCTTGTGCTCGTCGCGGATCTGGGCGTAGGCCTTGTGAACGACGCTGCGCATGTCGGCCTTGTGGTCTTCGTTGGGCCCGAAAACGTTGAAATACTTCAAACCCACGATGGCGTTGGCGCCGTCAAACCAGCCCTGGCGTTGCGCGTACTGGTCGAAGAAATGCTTCGAGTAACCATACATGTTGAGCGGGCGCAGGTCGTTGAGGTTCGCCTGGCCGTCGAGCATGCCCTGGGCGCCATCGCCGTAGGTGGCGGCGGAGGAGGCGTACACAAAACGACGGCCCCCGGCGCGCGCCCACTCGGCCAGGCGACGGGTGTAATCGAAATTATTATCCATCAGGTACGAGGCGTTTTTCTCGGTGGTCGCCGAGCAAGCGCCGAGGTGAAAAACCCAGCGCACGTCGCGTAGGGCGGGCGTGTCGAGTTTGGCCCAAAGCTGGTCGGCCTCGATGTAGTCGGCGTAGCGCAGGGGAACGAGGTTGCGCCACTTCTCGTCGGAGCCGAGGAAGTCGGCCAGCACGATGTTCTCGTAGCCCTGCTGATTGAGCGCCCACACCAAGGCGCTGCCAATGAAGCCGGCCGCGCCGGTGACGAGAATTTTATCGGTGAGTTGCATGTCGAAAAAGGAAACGGGAGTGAACGCGGGAACGTGGCGGGAGCGGCGTGAAGGCAGCGCGGGAGGGCGAGCAGACGCCCCCCCTCAGCAGGGAGCGCGCATGCGTTCGACCAAGCTGGTGGTGGAGCGACCGGGAACGAAGGGCATCAGGCGGATGTCGGCCCCGACGCTGAGCAACGCGTCGCGTTCGCCGGCGTCGAGCGAGTCGATCGTGTAGTCGCCGGCCTTGGTGTAGACGTCGGGTTTTAGCAGGCGGATTTCCTGATCGAGCCGGGAGCCGGGAAACACAAACGTGGCCGCCACGCAGCGCAGGCTGGCGAGGGCGTAGGCGCGGTCCTGCTCGGAATTGAGGGGTCGGTCGGGCCCTTTGAGTGCGCGCACCGAGGCATCGCTGTTCACCGCAATAATCAAGAGGTCGCCGAGCGCGGCGGATTGATGCAGGTATTCGATGTGGCCGCGGTGCAGCAGGTCGAAGCAGCCATTGGTCAACACCACGCGGCGGCCCTCGGCGGCGGCCTTTTGGCGGAAGCGGAGCATCTCGTCGAAGGTGAGAACTAAGGGCGTGTTCATAGCGGAGTTTTCAAAAAATGTTCTACAGCCGCCGAGAGCGATGCAAAAACCGGGAAGGTTTTGTCGAGCCCGAGCTCGGCCAGTTCGGCTGGCAGGTCATCGAGTCCGGTCGCCACGCCCAGCCCGCCAATGCCGGCCCGCGCGGCGGTTTCCAAATCGGACCCGCGGTCGCCGATGTAAGCCAGATTGTGCGGAGCGTAACCGAAGTCGCGCAGGAGCTCGTGGGCGAAGCGCGGCTCGGGTTTGCGGTAAACCGCCGGATCTTTCGGAGCCTCGGGCGCCACGCAGATGCGCACAAACGGCTGTTCGCCCAAGTCGAGCAGCTCGATCATGCGCCGGTTGCAGGCGTCGACCGCAGCGAGGTCAAACATGCCCCGACCCACGCCCGACTGATTGCTGTGCACAAACAGGTCCACGCCTGCCGATTTCGCGGTCAACAAAGCCTCGCGCACACCGGGTAACAACACGACGCCCGCCGGATCGCTTAAATAGGGCACGTGCACGATGATCGTGCCGTCACGGTCCAGCACCAGACCTCGACGCGGTTGTTGATCAGGGGCGGAATCGGTGGGCGCAGCAGCAGACATGGTTAAATTCCCACCCATATCGGCCTAACTTCCCTAGGACTGCCAAGCTTGGAAAACGGCTTCGGGTGTCAACCGCGCCAAATCCCCGCCGGGTGCACGCACCACCACATGCCGCGGGCAACTCAACGGATAGGGCCCGAACAGCTCCGGCGCGGTCGGCCCAAAGATCGCCAGCGTGCGTTTACCGAGGGCTGCGGCCAGGTGCATCGGGCCGCTGTCATTGGCAAAAACCGCCTCGGCACACCCGATGATCTGCGGCATGACGTCGAGCGCGGTGAGCCCAGTTAAATTGAGAAACCGCTCAGCCGGAAAGGTGCCTCCATCGGCGAGTCGCTCGCTGCCGCTCCAAACGATCCGCACCGCCGGATCGGCCTGCAGCATCAGGGCGGTGAGAGCGGTAAAGCCCAGCCAGCACTTTTCGGGGCGGCGGCTTTCGGGAAACATCACGACGGGAGCGGCGGCCCCGTTGTTAAAAAAGTCCGCGCCCGTGAAAGCTCCACCCGGTCGGAAAGTCAGGGGTATGCCGAGCGTTGCACGACCGCCGAGCAAGGGCGCGAATTGGAGTAAAATCTCCAAGGCATGGCTGTTGCGCCCGCTCGCCGGCAGCGGGGCGCGTTCGCCGTAAAACAACCCTGCGCCCTCGCGTGCATCGCTCCGGCCGAGCTTGCGCGGGGCGCGGGCGCTCCAGGTCATCAGGCCGCTGCGCAATAGCCCCTGCAAATCCAACACCACATCAAAAGACCGCGCGCGAAGCTCGCCCATCACCAGCCGGATTCCCCGCCAACCTTGCTTGCGCTGGAACACGATCACCTCGTCCACCGCAGTGCAGGCGCGAACCAACGGGGCAAAAATCTCACGGACCACCCAGGTCACGTGCACCCCGGCCACCTGCTCCTTAAGCGACGCGACGACCTGCAAGCCATGCACGATGTCGCCCAGCGAAGAGGGTTTGATGACAAGAATGCGGGGCATGCGGGGTTACGTTCAAAAAATCAGCTTTAAACTGGAAAATTACGCCCATCTAATGGGCCTCCGCGTTTCGAAATCAAACCATAATCCGGCCGTCCACCCGTGCTCATCACCCTCATCACCGCCACCGGCTGGACCCTTGCGCGCACCCCGGAGCCCCTGCTCAAAACGCTCACCGTCATCCTTGGCGAACTCATGGCGTGGTCCCCGCGCGACCGACTGGTGCGCGACAACCTGAGCATTTGTTTTCCCGAGCGCCCGGCGAGCTGGCGGGCCCGCATGGCACGGCAAAGCCACCGGTGCTTGATGGAAACCGCCCTGCTTGCCCTCGCCTCGCCGTACTTGTCACCCGAGCGTATGCGGCGCATGGCTACGGTTGCCCCGTCGCTGGCCGGTTTGTTAACCGACCACCAGACCCGCCCACGTCCGCTGGTGATGACCGACGGCCATTTTGCCTACTGGGAAAGCCTCACGTGGCTAGGCTTTCTCAGCCCCGTACCCGTGCCGGAATCCGGCGTGATTTACCGCCCGCTGAAATCCCCTGCGATGGACGCCTATCTGCGCCTCACGCGGGAACGGTTCGGGCTGCGTATGCTATCGCGCAAGACTGGACTGAATGCCGCCCGCGCGATCCTCGGACGCAACGGGATCATCACCCTGATGTTCGACCAAAACGCGGGCAACACCGGCACGCTCACCACTGTGTTTGGCCGACTCTGCGCGAGCACCGAACTGCCCGGCATTTTCCTCCAAAAAGAGGGCGCCGAACTCAACGCGCTTTACCCGCTGCGCACCGGATTTTGGCGCATGGAATTCCACTCCGAACCGGTGCCCAACGACGGCACCATAGCCGGCGCCACCGTGGCCCTTAATCGCTGGTTTGAACGCACGCTTTCGACCAACGAACGCCTCTGCGCCACCTGGCTCTGGTCGCATGCACGCTGGAAAATCCTCAACACCCCCGACCACAGCCTCAACCTGAACCTGAGCCGCAGCTTTATTCCGCAGGAGTTGGCCTACCGCGGCTGGTCGAAACTGCCGCGCAACAAACGCTACTTCGTGCGTCTGCCGAACTGGCTGGGGGACGTCGTTATGCTCCTGCCCCTGCTGCGCGCGATGCGAGCCGGCCGCCCCGACGTGGAATTCACCCTGATCGGCAAGGCCGCCTTTGCCCCGCTCATCGAAGCGGCTGGCGTGGCCGACCGCTACGAGCCGCTGCCACCGCGGGGACTCGGTTACTTCCGCCATTTTTTAAAATTCCGCAAAGCCCCGCCGGAGGTCTTTTTTATCTTCACCCACTCGTTGCGCGGCGACCTCGAAGCGCGGCTCACCGGTTGCCCGCAACGCTTCGGCATCATCCGCCCCGGCCACCGCCGGCCGTTGCTCACGCACGCCCACCGCCTGCCCGCCGACTTCGACCAAGCAGCCCACCACCAGTTCGCACAATGGGAAGCATTCCTGCGCACCTTCGGGCTGACCGAGTCGATTGATAAATCCCC
>JBIIMH010000125.1:0-5918 GCA_044338095.1 Rariglobus sp.
CGCGACGGGCTCAACCCGAAAGACATCCGCAGCCGGCAAGCGGCCGGCAGGGATCACTCCCACTCGATGGTCGCCGGGGGCTTCGAGCTGATGTCGAGCACGACGCGGCTCACGCCGCGCACCTCGTTGGTGATGCGCGAGGAGATTTTCTGCAGCAGGTCGTAGGGCAAACGAGTCCAGTCAGCGGTCATCGCATCGATGCTCTCGACGATGCGCAGACCGATCACGTAGGAATAGTTACGCTCATCGCCGACCACGCCGACCGTTTTGACGGGAATGAACACGGCGAAGGACTGCCAGACCTTCCAGTACCAGCCGTTGGCCATCATCTCCTCCTGGAGAATGAAGTCGGCGTTGCGCAGGATTTCGAGGCGCTCCTTGGTGATTTCACCGACGACACGCACGCCGAGACCCGGGCCGGGGAACGGCTGGCGCCAGACGACCTCGCGCGGGAGACCGCAGGCTTCACCCACGGCGCGCACCTCGTCCTTGAAGAGCTCACGCAGGGGCTCAAGCAGCTTGAGCTTCATGCGCTCGGGCAGGCCGCCCACGTTGTGGTGCGACTTGATCAGCGCAGCGGGGTTGCCGGCAATCGCCACGCTCTCGATCACGTCGGGATAAAGCGTGCCCTGGGCGAGGAAGTCGGCGCCGCCGATGGATTTGAGGGATTTCTCAAACACTTCGACAAAGGTACGGCCGATGATTTTGCGCTTCTGCTCGGGATCGGTGATCCCCTTCAGGCGGCGCAGGAACAACGCGGAGGCATCGACGACACGCACGTCGATTTTGAAGTTACGCGCGTACAGCGACTCGACGACCTCACGCTCGCCTTTGCGCAGGAGGCCGTTGTCGACAAACACGCAGGTTAACTGCTTGCCGATGGCCTTGTGAATGAGCGCGGCGGCAACCGAGGAGTCCACGCCGCCCGACAGGCCGAGGAGCACGCGGGATTTTTTGCCAACGGTCGCCTTGATATCGGCGACGGACTTGTTGATGAAATCGGCGGTGGTCCAGTCTTGGGACGCTTTGCAAACGCCCACCAAGAAGTTGCGGATCACATCGGTGCCACGCTCGCTGTGGAAAACCTCAGGGTGAAATTGGATGCCGTAAAAGCCGCGCTTGGCGTCCTCGATGACCGCGTACTCGGAGTTATCGGTGGTGCCAATGGCCGTGAAGCCGGGCGGCAGCTTGATGAGGCGGTCGCCATGGGAGTTCCAAACCTTGAGCTTCTTGGGCAGCTTGGAAAAAAGGCGGCCGGCTTTTTGGATCTCAAGGGTGCCGTGGCCGTATTCGCGATGGTCGCTCTTGGAAACCTCGCCGCCGAGCAGATGCCCCATGAGCTGAATGCCGTAGCAGATGCCGAGAATGGGCACGCCCATGTCGAACAGCGCCTTGTCCGGGATCGGGGCTTTTTTGGAAAACACCGAACTGGGGCCACCCGATAGGATGATGCCAACAACGCCATCCTTGCGCAGCTCTTCCGCGGTCACCGTGTAGTGATAAAGCTTGGAGTACACCTGGCACTCGCGGATACGGCGGGCGATGATCTGCGTGTACTGGGAACCGAAATCAATGACTGCGATGGTCTGTGGCATGTAAGAAAAATGCGAAAAGGCGTGAGAGCTGTGGAAAATGAAGCGGCAACCGTGGTCGAACGGGACGCACCGTGTCAATGCGTCGGCGGCGGTGAGATGAGGTTAAAAGCGGAGACGGCTGTTATCCTGCTTGCAACGGGGGCAGGCACCGGAGTCGACCTCGCCGCGCACGAAATAGAGGTGGTTGCAGCGGACGCAGCAAAACGAAGTGCGCCGGCGTTCGCCCTCAAAGCGGGCATGATCGCGGCGATCGTAGTAGAGCCAAAGGCCAAGAAACACGGTTGCGACCAGCGAACAGTAGATGAATGAAGCGATTTGCAGGCCCATGAAAACCACCATGAAGGCAACACCAGCGCACGAGCGCCAGCAGGGAATCACGCCGTGATAGAATCCCTCCCGTGCGAGTTAAACCCGGATGATTTAGCCGCAAAAAGGCGCAGAAGTCGCAAAAGACAACCCAGCTGCAAGCACCCCGTTTTTTGGGGTGCGATGGCTTGCTGCCCATCACCGGACTTGGCGATCTTTGCGTTAAAAATCGCTGCCCCATCGCCCATCACCGCACGTGCCTAGTAAATTGACCTGAGCCTGCACGGCTGCACACTGCGCGCCATGAGTTTCGCCTGCCCACACTTTGAGCCCAACACCGATTCCTGCCTGCGGGTGCGCTGCGAGTGTGTGCCGGGCCGACCAGGCTGCGCCATCGCCAAAACCACCGGCTTCGCCGTTCCATGGGAGCAGCGGCTTGAGCAAAAGCTGGAGGAGAAACGCCGCGCGATCCTCGCGGCCCCCACGCCTCCGCCCGTCCGCTAAGAGCCAACTTCCGCCTCGCGCCCCCGGCGCCAGCCCGTTAACGCATGGGCCCGAATCCCCTATCCCACCATGAGCCAACCCACCCAATCTCTCGCCACCATCGGACTGCACGCAGGCCAAAAGCCCGACCCCACCACCGGGGCCCGCGCCGTGCCCATCTACCAGACCGCCTCGTACGTCTTTAAAAGCACCGAGCACGCCGCCGCCCTCTTCGCACTCAAGGAATCGGGTAACATCTACACGCGCCTGATGAACCCGACCACCGACGTGCTCGAGCAGCGCGTCACCGCCATCGAGGGCGGCACCGGCGCCCTCGCTGTCGCCTCCGGCCAGGCCGCCACCAGCCTGGCTCTGCTCGCCATCACCCAACTCGGCGACGAGATCGTCGCCGCCAACAACCTTTACGGCGGCACCTATCAGCTTTTCCACTACACCTTCGCCAAACTCGGCCGCACCGTAAAGTTCGTCGATTCCGGCAACCCCGAGGCCTTCCGCCAGGCCATCGGCCCCAAAACCCGCGCGATCTACGTGGAGACCATCGGCAACCCCAAGTTGGACGTGCCGGACTTCGCCGCGCTTTCGCAGATCGCCCACGCGGCCGGCATCCCGCTGGTCGTGGACAACACCATCGGCATCGGCCTGGTGCGCCCCTTTGACCACGGCGCCGACATCATCGTCGCCTCCGCCACCAAATACCTCGGCGGCCACGGCACCTCGCTTGGCGGGGTCATCGTCGACAGCGGCAAATTCGCCTGGAACAACGGCAAGTTCCCCGAGTTCACCGATCCGGACCCCAGCTACCACGGCCTTAAATTCTGGGACGCGCTCAACAACGTTCCCGGCGTGGGCAACGTGGCGTTTATCCTCAAAGTCCGCGTGCAACTGCTGCGCGACCTCGGCCCGGCGCTCAGTCCGTTCAACGCCTTCCAGTTGCTCCAAGGAGCCGAAACCCTCGCCCTGCGCCAGGCCCAGCACTCGGCCAACGCCATGGCCGTGGCCCGCCACCTCGCCGCCCACCCGGCGGTGAGGTGGGTCAATTATCCCGGTTTGGCCAGCCACCCGAGCCACGCCAACGCCGCCAAATATCTGAAGCACGGCTACGGCGGCATGGTCGGCTTCGGCATCAAGGGCGGGCTGGTCGCCGGCAAGAAATTCATCAACGCGGTCAAACTCATTTCCCACCTCGCCAACATCGGCGATGCCAAGAGCCTGGTCATCCACCCCGCCTCCACCACCCACCAGCAGCTCACCGAGGCCGAGCAAATCGCCACCGGAGTGACCGCCGACTACATCCGCTTGTCGGTCGGCATCGAGGGCATCGAGGACATCCTGGCCGACATCGACCAAGCTTTGGTCACCGCCGTGGCATGAGCAGCCGGGTGCGGTTTGAACCGACTTAAGTTTGCGCCCGCCCCGGCCCGGGGGCGGGCCTTTTTTTGGGTGCCATGTGCCAAAAGTTTTTGATGACCCCGTAGCCGAGCAGGCCGATGACTGCCCCGAGCACGATGGCCCCGAGGTACAGCGAAACAAGCGATTCGCCGGTGAACACCCCGAGTGTCGAGTGAGTGACTTTATACCAAACCTCGGAGGGCCGGTTGCCGCGCACCACCTCACCAACAAAATAACACGCGGGCAGATGCACCGGCGCGGTCAGGGGCGTGGAAAGAAACTGCAGCGCAATGCACAGCAGCAGGTTCCCGCGAAAGAAGATCGCGACAAAACAGGCCAGAACCGACTGCAGCGGAAGAAACGGAATAATGGTGATCGGAAAACCCACCAACCAGGCGCGCGCCAGCGATTCGCGCGTGGGTTTCCACAGGGTCTTGTCCAACAAGCGGTCGCCTAAACGCGTGTGCAGCCAGGTTCCGCGCAACCGGCTGCGGGAAAGCCGGCTGCGATGCAACAAGCGCAATATCCAGTATGGAAAACGCATGGATTACGCGGGCTTGGACCCGGTCGCACTCGCCGCTGCCGACGGCAACGGGATTTTGGCGAGCAACACCTTGTCCACCCGGTTTCGGTCCATGTCCACCACCTCGAAGCGCCAACCATGGCAGGTGAAATGCTCGCCGGAACGCGGGATGTAGCCCATGCGATCAAGGATGAAACCACCGAGGGTCTCAAAATCCTCGTCCTCCTCGCCGGGTAGCACCGGCAGCTCGAAACGGCGGCGCAATTCGTCCACCTCCAGGCTGCCATCGACCAGCCAGGAGCCGTCGTCGCGTTGCACCGCATCGGGCGAGATCCGGTCACCGGGCTCGGGCAGGTCGCCGACAATCGCCTCCATCACGTCGATGAGCGTCACCAGGCCCTGCACGCTGCCGAATTCATCGGTGACGAGGGCGAGGTGGCGGATGTCGTTGGCGACCCCGGCGGCGGCGTTGGCCCAGAGGGATTTGACCGAGACCATGCCGATGACGTGATCGCGCGTGCCCTCATAAACGGGGAAATGCGAATGCCCGCTGGTGACGATTTTGCGCCAATTGACCTCCTCGGAGTCGGCGACGTTCAGCCAGACGATTTTGGTGCGCCGCGTCATGATTTCGGTGACGGAGCGCTCGTCGAGCCGGAGCACGCCCTCGACCATCGCCCGCTCGGCCCGGTGGAAAACCCCCGCAGTGGTGCCCTGCTCGATAAGGTTGGAAATTTCCTCCTCCGAGGGCGGGGCCTCCACGTCCTTGCCCAGGCCGAAGACCTTGAGCACGACGTTGGTGGAGACGGTGAGAAACCAAACGGCGGGCGCAGCCAAAACGGCGAGACCGGTCATCGGCTTGGCGATGAGCATGGCCCGGCCCTCGGGGTTGCTGAGCGCGACGCGCTTAGGCACCAGTTCACCGATGATCAGGGAAAAGTAGGTGATCGCACTGACAACCACCAAGATGCTGATCCATTCCGCGTAAGGCGCCAGAGCCGGCAGGGTCTCAATCCAGCCCCTGAGTTTTCCTGAAAGCGTGGCTCCGCCGAAAGTACCGGCGAGGATGCCGACCAGCGTGATGCCGATCTGCACGGTGGACAGAAAATTGGTAGGCTGCAGGGCGAGCGCGAGGGCGGCGCGCGCCTTCACGTTGCCCTCATCGGCCAGGCTTTTGAGCCGGGCTTTGCGTGCGGAAACGATGGCTATTTCCGACATGGCAAAAACGCCATTGGCCAGAAGTAGAATGAAAATGATAAGAATTTCGAAGAAAACAGTCATAAGTCGCAGTCCGCCGGTAAACCGAAGAAAAGACGCGTCTGCCAATTGGGGCGTGCTGCTAGCGGAAGACGAGGGAAAAACCCTCGGAGACGGTCCCGGCGTTCCTGCGCCCTTTTTGCCACCGCCGACCGGAACCCGAAAAGGGCGCTAAGCCGGGGATGCCGACGCCGGAGCAGGCAGTCGCACATCCCCCGCAAAGAACCAATTGGGCCAGCCAAACGCGCTTACTGAGCGGCGGGCGTGGTGACGAACTCGGCGATGTTGTCGCTCTCGACGTCGATATCGGCGAACAACCACGAGGACAGGTAACGCTCGGTGGA
>JBIIMH010000126.1:0-5865 GCA_044338095.1 Rariglobus sp.
CAGCGAAACGCTCGACGGCCCGTCTTGGGCTGATTACGAAAAGCTTCCCTCCGGCGGCACTTCGGTTGAGTCAATCCGTGCCCTCGGTTCAGCCCGCGCGAGCATCGAATGCGGCCGTGTTCTCGCTGGTGCCAAAGCCACTGCCGGCACCGTGCTCCTAGCACGCCACCAGGTGCCGCTGCACCGCCTCGGCCTACCGGTCGGCCTGCGCGAAACCGACGCTTTGCTCGAAACCCTCTCGGAGCTTTCGGGCCGCCAGATTCCCGAAGCGTTTTTCGCCGAACGCGGCCGCCTGGTGGACTCGTGGGTGGACGGCCACAAGTACATCTTCGAAAAGCGCGCCATCGTTTACGGCGACGAAGACCTCGTGGTCGGACTCACCGCGCTGTTAACCGAAATCGGCATCGTCCCGGTGCTCTGCGCTTCAGGCGGGCAAAGTGGACGACTGGCCGTGTCCATCCGCGCGGTAGCCCCCGAGGTGGACGGACGCACCACGATCCGTGAAGGCGTGGACTTTGCCGAAATCACTGAGCTCGCCCAGACGCTCAACCCCGACCTGCTCATCGGTGCCAGCAAAGGCTACAGCCTGGCCCGCAAGCTCGGCGTGCCGCTGATACGCTGCGGTTTCCCCATCCACGACCGCATCGGCGGACAACGCGTGCTGCACGTCGGCTACAGCGGCGCGCAGCAACTCTTCGATCAGATCGTCAACACGCTGCTCGACCGCAAGCAGAGCGATTCACCCATCGGCTACGCCTACCTTTAACTTTCCAAAAAAATGACCACCGACATCGCCACTCCCTCCTCCTGCGCGGAAATTTCGGCCTCACCCCTTAGCCCGTCACTCATCGCTCGCGACTTCTCCAAACATCCCTGTTTCAACAAGGATTCGCACCACACCCACGGCCGTATCCACTTACCGGTGGCGCCGCGCTGCAACGTCCAGTGCAACTTCTGCAACCGGAAGTTCGACTGCATGAACGAGAGTCGCCCCGGGGTAACCAGCGCCGTTCTCACCCCGATGCAGGCGGCCGACTATCTCGACGCCATGCTGCTAAAAGTCCCCAACCTGGCGGTCATGGGCATAGCCGGTCCAGGCGATCCGTTTGCCAACGCGATTGAGACCATGGCGACCCTCAAACTGGTACGCAAACGCCACAAGGACATGATCCTGTGTTTGGCCACCAACGGCCTCGGGATTCTCCCCCACATTGACAACCTTGCCGCCCTCGAAGTCAGCCACGTGACCATCACGGTGAACGCCGTTGACCCGATGATCGGGGCGAAAATCTACGCCTGGGTGCGCGATGGCCGCCGACCGTTGCGCGGGCTCGACGGCGCGGAGTTACTTCTCAATCGGCAGCTTGAGGCGATCACCAAGCTCAAAGCCGCAGGCATCGTCGTCAAAATCAACTCCATCATCATCCCCGGTATCAACGACCGGCACATTGAGGAGATTGCAAAAAAGATGGGCTCCCTAGGCGTGGACCTGATGAACTGCATGGCGTTTCTGCCCGTTGAAGGCGCCGAGTTCGAAAACTTGCCGCCCCCCGATCCCGCATTGGTCGCGGGAACCCGGATGAAAAACGAGAAATACGTCCCGCAGATGACCCACTGCGCCCGCTGCCGCGCCGACGCGGTTGGCCTGATCAACGAGCCCAACACCCCCGAGCAGATGGAAACGCTTGCTGAATTTGCCAAACCCAGCGCGGCCAGCATCGCCACCCGGCCCTACATCGCCGTCGCCTCCGAAGAGGGAATGCTGGTCAACCAGCACCTCGGCGAAGCCCCCCGCCTGCTCATCTTCCAGCAGGACCCGGAATCGCCCGCCGGAGTGAAGTTTGTCGAGCTGCGCAGAACCCCTGAAGCGGGCACTGGCGCTAACCGCTGGAACGAGCTCGGCGACCTATTGCACGACTGCCGCGCCCTGCTGGTTTCCGCCGCCGGACCGCAGCCTCGCCGCGCCGTGGAAGAGCGCGGCATTCGCATCGTGGAGATGGAAGGGCTCATCGAAGAAGGCCTCGTGGCGATCTTCAAAGACCAGCCCATCCCCACCTCGATGGCCCGCCGCTTCACCAGTTGCGGCGACGGCTGCAAAGGCGCCGGCAACGGCTGCAGCTAAACCCTGTTTTCCACTTTTTTTCCAACTACCATGACTCCAGAACTCGCCAGCGCCTTTAACCAGCAAGCCAACCGCGAACTCGCCACCTCGCATCTGTTTCGCGCCCTATCCTACTGGGCCGACGTGCGTGATTACAGCGGGTTCAAGGAACTCTTCGACCGCCAGGCGGAAGAAGAGGAGGCGCACGCCAAACAGTTCTACGCATTTTTGGTCGATCATGATGTCACCCCTTCCATCGGCCCATTCACGGTGGTGGCGCCCAGTTACAAGGAACTCGGCGTGGTGGCGCAGGCCATCCACGAGCATGAAATCGAAAACACCCACTCGATCCACGCGCTCTACGAGCAGGCGATAGCTGAAAAAAGCTACGGCACCCAGGTCTTCTTGCAGCCGTTTGTGCTCGAACAGGTGGAAGAGGAATCATGGACCGCCAGTCTCGTGGAACGCGTCAGCCGCTCCAGTTGCCCGGGCGCCCTTTACAACCTGGACCGCCACATCGTGAAAGACCTTTTCGGCGACAAATAGCCGTCACTCAAACCACTCGCCAACGCTCCCACCACCATGGACAAACCAGCTCACCACCTTTTCGTCTGCGGCAGTATCCGCGCCAACGGCACCGCACAAGGCAACTGCTTCAAAAAGGAATCGCTACAACTCGTTCAGCACATCCAGTCGGAAGTCGATGAACGCGAAATGGACGGCGTCGCCGTCGCCATGACCGGCTGCCTCAACTGCTGCGTCAACGGCCCGGTCGTCATCGATTACCCTTCGGGCCATTGGTACAAAGGCGTCACGCCCGCCATCGCCAACGAGATCCTCGATGCCATCGAAGCGGGCACCGTGGCCGAAGCCCACCTCGCCTAAACTCAACTACACACCACCCCTACCATGGCCTATAAAATCCACGCCGAATCGTGTTCCGCCTGCGGAGCCTGTGCCGAAGTCTGCCCCGAAGAGGCCATCGCCTACGTCAAAGGCAAAGCGATCTACACGATCAACGAAGAAAAATGCATCGACTGCGGTGCCTGCCAGGAGGGCTGCGGCAGCGGTGCAGCCCGCTCCCAGTAACCAAATCACCGAGGCGAACGGCGGCCCCGTTTCGCCTCTGCTTACGGCATGACCACCCAGCTCAACTTGTTCGACACCACCCTGCGCGACGGTGCGCAGGCACCAGGCGTCGTCTTGAGCCGGCGCTCACGGGTCGAAATCGCCCGCGCCTTGGTTGCCGCTGGGGTGCCGCTTTTGGAAGTGGGTATTCCGGCGATGGGCCGGGAAGCGATCGCGGACATCAACGCGGTCGCCCGCGCCGTCGGGGCCGATCGGGTCTTCACTTGGTGCCGTGCCCGCGAGTCCGATATCGAGGCGGCCAGCTCATGCAAAGTCGGCGGCGTGCACCTCTCGTTCCCTGTCTCTGGCCTGCACCTCGATGCTTGGGGAAAAAACGAGTCCTGGGTTTTGGGTGAACTGGCACGACTCACCACCCTCGCCCGTCGTCAATTTTCAGCCGTCTCGGTCGGAGCACAGGACGCCTCTCGGGCGGATCCGGCGTTCGTCGCCCGCTTCGCCACTGCCGCGCAAGCCGCCGGCACCTGCCGGATCCGGTTAGCGGATACCGTGGGAATCATGGCACCGGCCGCTGCGGCGGATTTGGTCCGTCTGGTCCGCCAGGCAGCACCGGGGCTGGCGGTGGAGTTCCACGCCCACAACGACCTCGGTCTGGCCACGGCCAACACCTTGGCCGCCGCCGAGGCCGGTGCGGCCTGGGCGAGCGTCACGGTTAACGGCTTGGGTGAACGCGCCGGTAATGCGGCCCTCGAACAAGTGGCGCTGGCCAGCCACCACGCCTACAGGATGTTCACTGGAATTAACCTAGCCGCGCTCGGCCCGCTCGCCGATTTGGTCGCCCGCGCTTCCCGCCGAGCCGTGCCGCCTGCCGCTCCCGGAGTCGGTTCGGCGGTATTCAGCCATGAATCGGGATTGCACTGCGCGGGACTGCTCCGCGACCGGCGCACCTACGAAGCCTTTCCGTCCGCACAGGTCGGCCGCCCCAGCCCGGGCTTTGTGATCGGTGAAAACACCGGCTCATCCGCCCTAGCCTCCGTTTGCGCCCAACTGGGGGTTCACACCGATCCCCAAGCGCTCCTGCCGCGAGTGCGAGCCGCCTGCCGACGCGCGCGCCGACCGTTGACTGCCGCCGAGCTGGTTCGTTTGGCCTCCTGACTTTCTTTCGCTCAACCGGCACCCACCAACTACCCAATTTATGCCCTTTAAATCCTACTTCATCATCACACTGCCAAACGGGACCGAGCTGCTCTCCGAGCCCCGCCCCATTCGCTTTTCCGGCTCAATAGGCCTGGTTGCGCGGCTCCTCAACGACATCAAACCGGCCGAGTCGGCCCGCTGGTCGCTCGAAGAGTCCGAATGGCTCGACCTCGCCGGACAGCCCCCCTCCGACTCCCGCTGGATCGTCTTTGAGCAAATCGAAAACGGGAGGCTGTGCCTGAGCCGGGTTAATCGCATCAACGGCATGGTCTGCGGGGGACAGACCGAACTACTCGTTATGATGAGTCCGTTAACCGTTCTCACGAGCGAACCCACCTTAGTTGTAGCTGTGCCCAACGGTGGCCGCGCGTGGAGCGAAGAACTGGCGCTCGACGGTGCGCCTGGCCGCTCTGGCGCCACGTGGAGTTGGTGTGAACGCACCTTGCACGTCGGCTCGGCGGTCTTCGGTTCACGTTAACCCCAATCGCCGGCAAGTGCGGCGCGGCCCCTATCGGCGCGACGGGCTTAGGCCTTGCCGCCGTAGCTGACGTAATCGTCCAGATCGAGCAGCTCAAAGAAGGTCTTGATGTCCTCACGTCCCGGGGCGGTTTCCGTGATGCGTCCGGCCATCCACGTGTGCATGTCCGCGGAGCCGGGCCCGTTCTGCTCAAGCCACGCCGACCAGGCGACGACCTCAACCGGGGACTTACCGCTTTTTTCGTTCACCCAAGCGAGCATCTGGGAGTCGGTCAGGCCGGTCTTGATGGCGGCCAGCATCGCCGCGTGGTCAATGCCGGTGAAATCAAAGAAGCGCCGGTCAAGCGAACAGTTGTAGTGGTATTCGCCGCCGGTGCCGGCGAGCACCGCGCGGGCCTTGTCGAGCAAGCGTGGCAAGTGGGCGTAGCCGCCAAGGCGGACACGGGCGCTACGCGGGGCATGTTCAGTGAGATTAGGAGCGAAGGCGTTGATCATAAGAAATGGCCCGCACGCAAACAGCCCTCCGTCAAAACGCAAACTTCCCGCAACGGGCGCGTGAAACTCCGGAAGTACTCAGACTAATTCGTTTTCACATTGAGCAGAAGTGGCCGGGACGGCCAACGCGGGTAGCCCCCGTTTTGAACCTCCCTAAAAAACAGCAACATTCTAATAACGGTGCTCATCTGTAAAAGCTGGGGGTAAAAATTTGGCGTTGGGGATTAGACCCAGTCTCAAGGCCCGGCGACACCCCAACCATTTCTCAGGTAAATAAAAACCAACGATTTGCGTGAATCCGACGGGCTTATAAGGAAAACTTCTCCGCAGGCTCCTCGGCCAGGCTTACGGTAACAATATTTAGAATAATTCCAATTTGAACTTGCGCCTTAGAATCATTCCAATTCGTTGTGCCCTCGTTTTCCTGAACCATGTCAACGCCCTCGATACACTCCGACGCCCTTGCGCAAAAGCTCGCTGACAGCGGCCTGCGCAACACCCCGCAGCGC
>JBIIMH010000127.1:0-5839 GCA_044338095.1 Rariglobus sp.
CCACCTCGGTCATTGGTCATTGGCCATTGGTCATTGGCCATTGGTAATTGGTCATTGGTCATTGGCCATTGGTCATGAGCCGCCCTCCCTCCCCTTGAACGTTGGATGTTGAATGTTGGATGTTGAACGTTCTCCGAAATCCGAATCCGTCGACTCCGCCCTACTCGTTACTCGCTACCGGCTACTCGCTACGTCCTCCGATCCCATGCCGCTCCCCCTCCACTTTCGCGCCGCAAAGCTCCGCTCAATCACCCCTCTGGTGGTGGGCCTCGGCCTTGTCTTGAGCGCCACGCTCGCGTGGCAGGCCGAAAAATTCGCCGCCGCCACCGACCGCCAGCGCTTCGAGCGTTTCAGCGAGCGCATCCACACCGAGGTCACCCGCCGCGTCCGCCACTTCGAATACGGCGTGCGCGGCTCCATGTCGCTTTGGCCCGCCAGCAAATCCGTCGAGCGCGGCGAATTCTCCAAATCCGTCCAAGCTCGTAACCTCGACCTCGAATTCCCCGGGGCCCTGGGCTTGGGCTTCATCAAACGCGTCGAGCGGGCCGACATCCCCTCATTCCTCGACGCCACCCGCGCCGACGATGCCCCCCACTTCAAACTCAAAACCAGCGGTTCTGCAGCCGACCTGTTCGTCATCGAGTTCATCGAGCCCTTGGCCAAAAACCAAGCCGCAGAGGGCTACGACGTAGGCCAGGAAGCCAAACGCCGGGTGGCCGCCGAACGCGCCATGGCCACCGGCCAGGCCGCCCTCACCGAGCCGGTCTTCTTGGTTCAGGCCATGAATGAAGGCCCCGGCTTTCTCTACTTTTACCCGATCTACAAAAACGGCACCCAGCCCGTCACCCCCGAGCAACGCCGCGCCGCCTTGTTCGGCTGGAGCTACATGCCCATCGTCGCCTCCCGCATCTTTGCCACGATCACCCAGGAGGTCGGCGACGAACTCGACTTCGAACTGTTTAACGGCGAAAGCCTCGACGATTCGCAGCATATCTTCGACGCCGATGGACACCTGAGCGATCCCGCTTCCCCAAAATCCGGCGATCGCTACGCTGGCCGGCAATTTCAAGCCACAACCACCCTGGCGGTCGGCGGCCTCACGTGGACACTCGCCACCAGCACGAGCCCAAAATTCGCCCGCGCCACGCGGCTCGGCGTTTACAGTGCGGCACTGGGCGGCCCGTTGCTCACCGCGCTGCTTGCCGGGCTGCTGCTCAGCCTAAGCCGCACCACCCGTAAAGCTCAGCAGTTGGCCACCGCCATGACCGCCGACCTCGCCGCCGCCAAGACCAAGGCCGAGATGCTCGCCCTGGTCGCCACCCGCACCACCAACGCCGTGGTCATCACCGACGCCCAGCGCCGTATCACCTGGGTCAACGAGGGATTTACCCGGATCAGCGGTTACACCTTGGAGGAAAGCTTAGGCAAAACCCCCGGAAGCCTGCTGCAATCAGACCACACCGATCCGGCGACCCGTGCCGCTATGCGTGCCGCGCTGGATCGCGGCGAAGGCTTCCACTGTGAAATCCTCAACCAAAGCAAAACCGGCACCTCCTACTGGCTCGACCTCGATATCATGCCGCTGCGCGAGCCCGACGGGGTGCTCACCGGGTTCATGGCCATCGAGCTGGACATCACCGAACGTAAACGCGCCGATACGCTCCTCAAGGAGCAGGCCGAACGCACTGAACTGGCGATGGAAAGCGGTGGACTAGGTCTGTGGGACTGGAACGTCGCCACCGGCGAAACCCACTTCGACCAGCGCTGGGCCGCCATTGTCGGCGAGAAGGTGGCCGATTTAAAACCCCACGTCGACGAGTGGATTACGCGCTGCCACCCGGTTGACCTGCCGATCGCCCAGGCCGCTCTGCAACGGCACTTCGCCGGCGAAACCGCGTTTTACCAGTGCCGCCACCGGGTCAAACACCGCCGAGGCCACTGGTTGTGGATCATGGATTGCGGCCGCATCGTGAGCCGCTCGGCCGAAGGCAAACCGCTGCGCATGGTCGGCACCCACCACGACATCACCAGCGCGCAGCTCGCCCAATTGGAGATCGAGCGGCATGTCACCGCGCTCAACCACACCAGCCGGCTGGCCAAGGTCGGCGCATGGGAATTTAACCCGCTCCAGAACACCCTCACGTGGAGCGACCAGGTGCGGGCCATTCACGAAGTGAATGCCTATTACGAACCCACGCTATCCGCCGCCACCGCTTTCTATGTCGGCGAGGCCGCCGCCACGATCAAGGGCCTCCTGCAAGCCGCACTCGACCACGGCACGCCCTTCGATGTCGAATTGCCGTTCTGCACCGCCCAGGGCAACCACCTCTGGGTGCGCGCCGTCGGCGAGGCCCAGCGCGTGGGCGACACCACGGTGCTGGTGCGCGGCGCGTTGCAGGACGTCACCGATTCGCACCGCCAGCGCGAATTACTCGCCCTCGCCAAAGACGCCGCCGAGGCCGCCAGCCGCGCCAAGGCCGATTTCCTGGCCAACATGAGCCACGAGATCCGCACCCCCATGAACGCGGTCATCGGCATGACTGAGCTGTTGCAAAGCTCGCAGCTCAACGCAGAACAAGCCGAATTTGTCGGCATCATCCGTACCAGTGGCGACGCCCTGCTGACGCTCATTAACGACATCCTCGATTTCTCCAAGATCGAGTCCGGCCACCTCGAACTCGAGCACATGCCGGTCAACCTGCGCGACTGCCTGGAAACCGCCGTGTCGATCAGCTCCCACAGTGCCGCCTCCAAGGGGCTCGACCTGATGATCGAGATCGAACCGGGCACCCCCGAGGCCATGCTTGGCGACTCCACTCGCCTGCGGCAGGTCGTTACCAACCTGCTGAGCAACGCGATCAAGTTCACCGCCCAAGGCGAGGTCTTGGTCACCCTCGGCCTGCAAGCGGACAACCACCTGCGCTTCGCGGTGCGCGACACCGGCATGGGCATACCCGCCGACAAGCTCGACCGGCTGTTCAAGTCGTTTAGCCAAGTCGACAATTCGATCACGCGTAACTTCGGCGGCACGGGGCTGGGGCTGGCGATCAGCCAGCGCCTGGTCACCCTGATGGGCGGGCGCATCGGCGTGGAATCCACCCCGGGCCAAGGCTCCACCTTCAGCTTTGCGATTCCGTATTCCGCGACCAATTGCCCGCCGCGCCCAGGCCAGGACCAGCGCGCTGAATTGGTCGGCCGGCGCCTGCTCATCGTCGACGATAAGGCCTCCAACCGCCGCATCCTCGCCAACCAGACTCGCGGCTGGGGCATGGACACCCAAGTGGTCGCCTCGGGTGTCGAAGCCCTCCAGTTAATCGACTCCGGCACCCGCTTTGACGCGGCGCTTATCGACGTGCAAATGCCCGACATGGACGGGATAACGCTCGCCGGCGAACTACGTCGGCGCCTACCCGTCAGCCAACTGCCGCTCATCGCGTTAACCTCGCAAGGGTCCACCGCGCAGGCCTTCGCTGGGCTCGACGTTGCCCGCGTGCTGAGCAAGCCCGCGCGCGCCGAAGTACTGCAGTCCGCCCTGCGCGACTTATTCCAGCCCAAGCCCAATCCAGGCAACACCGGGGGGACGGCCGCAGCGAACGCAGGTCAGGGTGAGGCGGCAAGCGCAGCCGCCGCGAAGCCTGCGGCGGCCGCAGCCGGGGCGGAATCGGGAGTGGAAGCACGTGAAGTGAAGCCGGAGATGCGAATATTATTGGTGGAAGACATCGAGATTAACCAACAAGTGGCGACGCTACTGTTGGGACGGCTGGGGTACACGGCGGCGATTGCCAACAACGGCGTGGAAGCGCTTGAAGCGGTGGCGAAGGAGAGCTTTGACCTGATCTTTTTGGACATGCAGATGCCCGAGATGGACGGGTTAACCTGTGCTGGTCACCTATGCGAAAAATACCCGGAGGCGACGCGCCCGTGGATCACGGCGATGACGGCCAACGCGCTGGAAGGTGACCGCGAGAAGTGTATCGGGGCTGGAATGGACGACTATGTGAGCAAGCCGATCAGCGGCCAGTCGCTGGAGGTGGCGATCGCAAAAGCCGCCGAAGGCCTGCGCAGGCGGCGGGATGGTTAAGCGGGCGGGGCGGGAAGGGGCAATGCCCAATGAGCAATGTCCAAGGACCAATGAGCAATGTCCAAGGACCAATGCCCAATGAGCAATGTCCAAGGACCAATGCCCAATGACCAAGGACCAATGCCCAAGCTGCGGCGTGCTGCGCTGGTTGAATATGGAACGTCCGCTGGCCCACCGCCCCAGCCCTTGGCCATTGGTCCTTGGGCATTGGTCCTTGGGCATTGGTCCTTGGGCATTGGTCCTTGGTCCTTGGTCCTTGGCCATTGGTCCTTGGTCCTTGGTCCTTGGTCATTGGTCCTTGGTCATTGGTCCTTGGACATTGGTCATTGGTCCTTGGCCATTGGCCATTGGGCATTGGTCCTTGGCCATTGGCCATTGGGCATTGGTCCTTGGTCCGTCCGCCCCCTCTTTTTCAGTTTGTACCCGCGCCGAATGATCTCCGGACTGCCCCTTTTCCTATCACCATGTCACTAAACTCCACGCCGCTCCGCACCCTTGATCCCGAGATCCACTCGGCCCTCGCCTCCGAGTTTTCCCGTCAGCAGAGCCACATCGAGCTCATCGCCTCCGAAAACTTCACCTACCCGGCCGTCATGGAGGCCCAGGGCAGCGTGCTCACCAACAAATACGCCGAGGGTTACCCCGCCAAGCGCTGGTACGGCGGCTGCGAGTACGTCGACAAGATCGAGCAAATCGCCATCGACCGCGCCAAACTGCTCTTCGGCGCCGAGTACGCCAACGTCCAGCCCCACTCCGGCTCGCAGGCCAACACCGCCGTCTACGCCTCGGTGCTCACCCCCGGCGACAAACTTTTGGGCATGAACCTGAGCCACGGCGGCCACCTCACCCACGGCAACCCGGCCAATTTCTCCGGCAAACTCTACAACTTCGTCCAGTACGGCGTGCGCGAAGACACCGGCCTGATCGACTACGACGAACTTGCCGCCATCGCCCTGCGCGAGAAGCCCAAGATGATCACCGTCGGCGCCTCCGCCTACTCGCGCGTGATCGACTTCGCCCGCATGGGTGAAATCGCCCGCTCGGTCGGTGCCTTCCTGTTTGCCGACATCGCCCACATCGCCGGGTTGGTTGCCGCAGGAGTTCACCCGTCGCCCTTCCCGCACGCCGATTTTGTCACCACCACCACGCACAAGACCCTGCGCGGCCCGCGTGGCGGCCTGATTTTGGCCAAGGCCGTGCACGGCAAGGCGCTGGATTCCGCCGTGTTCCCCGGCACCCAAGGCGGCCCGCTCATGCACGTGATCGCCGCCAAGGCCGTGTGCTTCGGCGAAGCTCTCAAGCCCGAGTTCAAAACCTACGCCCAGCAAGTGGTTAAAAACTCGCAAGCCCTCGCCGCCGCCTTCGTAAAGCGCGGCTACAAGCTGGTTTCGGGCGGTTCCGACAACCACCTGTTCCTGGTCGACCTGCGCCACAACCTGCCCGAGCTCACCGCCAAGAAGGCGCAAGAGACCCTCGATCTGGCGCACATCACGCTCAACAAAAACACGGTTCCCTTCGAGACCCGTTCGCCCTTCCAAGCCTCCGGCATCCGCGTCGGCACGCCGTCGATCACCTCGCGCGGTTTTGTGGAGTCCGACATGGACGAAGTCGCTGCGGTGATTGATCTGGTGCTCAAAGCGATCGGCACCGAAGGCGAAGCCGCCGCGCTGACCGCCGCCAAAGCCCGCGTCGCCGTGGTGACGGCCAAGTACCCGTTACCCTACACGCTCTGAGGGTGCGAAAGCATGGGCCAACCTT
>JBIIMH010000128.1:0-5821 GCA_044338095.1 Rariglobus sp.
ACGGCGGCGCCGCCCCCGATCCGACTCTCGGAGCGCGCCTGCGCTACCTCGACATCGGCCACGGCTACGCGGGCACCGGCGAGGCTGGCCACCACGGAACAGCCGTAGCCGTTCTCGTCGCCGGTTACGCCCCCGATGCCCCCGGAGTCGCCCCGGCCGCCAGCGTGCTCAGCATCCGCGTTATCGATACCGATGATAAAAGCGACGTCTTCACCGTGAGTCAGGGCATTGTCGCCGCCGTCGATGCAGGCGCACAGCTAATCAACCTCAGCCTCGGCGGCCGGGTCACCACGGAGCTCATTAACCGTGCCATCACCTACGCCAGCACCCACGAAGTCGTGATCGTGGCGGCAGCAGGCAACGACGGCATCAACCGCCTGGCCTGGCCCGCCGCCGATCCGCGCGTTGTCTCGGTCGGCGCGACCGACGCCACCGGAAGGCAGGCGGCGTTTTCAAACTCCGGCCCGCAACTGCACCTCACGGCCCCCGGCGTCGGCATCCTGACAGGCGGCCTTAACCCCCAGGGCACGCTTTTTAGCGGCACCTCGGCCAGCGCCCCGGTCATCGCCGGAGCGATCGCCGTTATCCTTTCGCAAACCCCCGGCCTCACCGCCCTCCAAGCCGTTGAGATCCTGCAAACCCACGCCGACGACGGCGGCGCGGCTGGCGAAGACCCCCACTACGGCCATGGCACGCTCAACCTCGGTTGGGCGCTGGCCCGCGACGACCTCACGCGCACCGACACCGCGATCAGCAGCCACCACTACAACCCCGAAACCGGCGCACTTGAAGTGGTCGTGCAAAACCGCAGCGCCCGCGCCTCGGCTGCGCAGGTTCTCACGGTTAACCTCAACGAACGTGTCACCACTTATCAGATACCGGCCATCGCTCCGGGCCTGAGCACTGCGGTGGTTTTGCCGCTCGATGCGACTACGGCCGCTGCGCCCATCGAGCTGCGCACCCAGCTGGAACTGCCGGAGGGAGTCATTGATGCGGTTCCGGCCAACAACACCCGCGCCAGCCTGTTCGACCTGCGGCGGTAACACCAATCAGCGTTCAATTGGCGGTTAAAGGAATCCTTGAGCTCACGCTCAAGGCCACACGCTTCGCCAACACACTCCTCGTGGCCTTGAGCGTGAGCTCAAGGTGTTTGCCCACGGTTATCCGTTCCCCAAGAACCCGATTGATTAAGCGCATCTTGATCCCGAATTGGTGTAAAAAGCGCAGTGTGAAAAACACACCTCCCTTGCAACCGGCGCGGGGCTCCGGTTGCTTGATTGCCCATCATGTCCACCGGCTTCGCCCGCACCGCCGCCATTCTCGTCGCCTTCCTACTTGGCGCGCTCATTCCCCAGGCCCACGCCGCCTCTGACGCGATCCGCTGGCTCATCATGGGCATGCTGTTTCTGGTTTTTCTGGGCACCACCTGGACGCACCTGAGCCTGCACCGCAGCCATGTTTTTCTTTTGGCGATTAACTTCCTCATGGCCTTTGTCGGCCTCGGCCTCGGGTGGGTTTTAGGCGGACGCGACGTGGCGCTGGCGGGTTTTTTCGCCGGCATCGCCCCCACGGCCGCGTCCGCACCGGTGATTATCAGCTTCATGCGCCGCGACGTCACCTACGTCACGGCGGCCTTCCTCGCCTCCAACCTCGGCATCGCCCTGGCGTTACCGGTAATCCTTCCCTTGGTGCTTGGTGCCGGCGACACCACGCTTTACGGGCGAGTCGCCGGCAGCGTGGGCCTGCTCATTTTCGCCCCGCTGACGCTCGCGCTGATTCTGCGCCGAGTGCACCCGCGTGCCGCCACCTGGCCGGCCCGCCTGCGCGACGTGTCCTACGGCGCATGGATCGTGGTTCTGTTTTTGGTCACCGCAAACGCCTCCCACTTCCTGCGCACGCAAGCCGACACCCCGCGCCTCGTGCTGGCGGAAATCGCCGCCGTTTCTCTCATCGTGTGTGTAGCCAACTTTTTGCTCGGCCGCTGGATCGGCGGGCGCAGCTACGGCCCTGAAGCCAGCCAATCGCTCGGCCAGAAGAACACCAGTTTCACCCTGTATTTGGCGCTCGCCTACGCCAGCCCGCTGGTCGCGCTCGGGCCAACCTGCTACATCCTTTGGCACAACCTTTGGAACTCCTGGCAACTGCACCGCGTCAACCGCTCCCAGCAGCCCGCCCCGATTTCCGCGCCAACCCCAAAGTAGCTCAACCGATTACTTGGCGGATCAGCATTCGCCCCTGTTGGGTGACTTGATCATGGGGCCCCAAGCACTCCGTATCCAAAGTGGTATCACCGAATAAACCCTTTGCTCGGACACCGTGGCAACGGAGTCAAAACGCTCAACTCCGGCCACTCACCAATTCACAAGGAACATCTTAAGGAGCCACGCTAAGCTCAGTAATTCGGCGGTTTTCAACTCGTGATTTGCCCGCCTGAGCACCCCGATTTTGAACGGGGTGACCCGTGGCACTCAGAACTCGATTCCGGCCTGCGCCTGTACCCCGGCGCTAAAGGGGTGTTTGATCATGTGCATCTCGGTCACTAAATCGGCCAGTTCAATGAACTCGGGGCGCGCTCCGCGGCCGGTCACCACCACGTGTTGATCGGCACGTTTGGCCCGCAGCGCCGCCAACACCTCGTCGATCGGCAGGTACTCCAGCTGCAACACCACGTTGAGCTCATCGAGGAGCACAAAATCCACCTCGGGGTCGGCGAAATGCTTCAGCGCGAGATCCCAGCCCACGCGGCAACAGGCGATGTCGGCCGCCTTGTTCTGCGTGTCCCAGGTAAACCCCTCGCCGACGTGGTCCCAGGTGAGCAGCGGACCGCGCAGCAGGCTTTCCACGGCGTCGTTGCGCGATTTGATGAACTGAATCACCGCGCATTTGTGCCCGTGTGCCAGCATGCGCGTGAGCATGCCGAAGGCCGCCGAGGTTTTGCCTTTGCCGTCGCCGGTGTGGCAGATGACCAACCCACGCCGCTCCTTGGCCGCCTTCATCTTGGCGCGCATCTCCAGTTGCAGTTCCTTCATACGCTCGCGGTGCTCGGCGTCGGTCTCGGTTTTATAGGTACCCATGGTTTTAAAGTTTATGTTCTGTGGCCTAACGTCCACACGGATTTATCACGGTTAAACTGCCATGCGGAACAGGCAAACTCATCGCCTCCGCCCAACCCTGCCCGCGCTCCAGCCCCAGCCAGGCACGAATCACCCCGGCGTGCGTCACCACCAGGACCGATTCGCCCCCCGCCATCACCCGACCGGTCAACTCGTCGCGAAACGCACCGACCCGCGCCCACAGCGCCGCACCGCTTTCGCCTCCAGGAGGAGCGAGCCGCCAGGGGTCAAGCGCCCAAGCCTCGCTCTCCGGACTGCGAAAACTGTCCCACTTGCGGTTCTCCCACGCACCGAAATCCAGCTCCTGCAGACGCGCGTCCGTACGAAATTCTCCTGCAGAGGTTAACGCGCCGACCAGACTCTGGCAGCGCGCGGCCGGACTGCTCCACACCGCGCCAAAGCACACGCCCGCCAGACCGGCGCGGATCACCGCCAGCTCCTCAGTAAAACTCGCCGCCAGCGGCACGTCGGTGCGCCCGTAACAAAGCCCCTCCGCTCCCGCCAACCGGGTGTGCCGCAGTAAATAAATGGCCCGCGACGCACTCATAAAACCGCCGCCAAAGTCAGGTAAACCACCAACTCCGTACCCACCTGACACGCCCCCAGGCAATCCCCCGTATAACCGCCCAGACGATGCCGCAGCCACGCGCGGTAACCCAGGTGCGACGCCACCACCACCGGCACCACCCACCACGCGGACTGCGGCAACCACGCCAGCGGGGCGAGTCCGAGGACGCCCACCCACACCAGTCGCGCCGGACTGAGCGCGCAGACCAGCCCCCGGCTTTTCGAAGCGGTGCCCTCGGGCCGCGCGTAAGGCAAGAAGGCCATCAGAGCGGAAGCGCTGGCCCGGCTCAGGCTGTGGGCGACCACCAGACTGAGAAAAAAATGCGCCCCGCCCAACGCCGGCAGCAGCGTGATTTTAAGCCCGAGTGCGACGATCAGACCGATCGCGCCAAACGCCCCGATGTGCGAATCCTGCATGATCGACAGCACCCGATCCCGGGTGTGGCCGCCGCCAAAGCCGTCGCAGAGATCCGCCCAACCGTCCTCGTGCAACGCGCCAGTTAACAGCAAGGTTGCCCCCAGACTGAGCAGACTGGCGACGAGCGGCGGCCACCAGCACGCCGCGACCGTATAGACCAGCGCAGCCCAGCCACCCACCAGCCAGCCGCATGCCGGCAGATAAGTCACCGCCCGCTCCATGTCGGCGGAGGTCAGCACCACGCCCGGCAGCGGTAACCGGGTAAAGAATACCACGGCCGCCGCCAGAGAGCGCAGTTCACGGAGCAGGAGTTTCATAAACAAAGAGGATTTTTAACCGCGAATGGACGCCAATGGACGCGAATAACCCCGGCTCAACCGTGTCCCTTCCGTATCCGAATCAGTGTCCATGAGTGTTCATCAGTGGTTAAAAAATCCGTGGTTTCGATCCACTCGGATCACCTATTCCGGCTGACCCCAGCCGACTCGAAGGTCGCCATGTCGCGCAGGCACACCGTGGCCGAGACGATCAGTGGCCAGACCAGCACCGCGCCCGAGCCTTCGCCGAGGCGCAGGTCGAAATCCACCAACGGCCGCACCCCGAGTGCGCGCACCGCGTGGGCGTGGCCGGTCTCGGCCGAGGCGTGCGAAAACACGCAGTAGCCCAGGACGCCCGTGCAGAGTTTTTCCGCCACCACCGCCGCCGCCGTCGCGATAAACCCGTCGATGATCACCAACCGCCGGCGCGAGGCCGCGCCGATGATGCAGCCGACCATCATGGCGATTTCGTAGCCACCGTAGGCGGCGAGTGCAGCCAGCGGGTCGCGGGCAGCCACGTGGCGGATCTGCGTGCGGGTGAGCACGTCGAGTTTGTGACGCAGTCCGGCATCGTCATGACCGGCCCCTCGGCCCACGCAGAGGTCGAGCGGCAGGTCGAGCAGCACGCTGCATAACAGGGCCGACGGCGAAGTGTTGCCGATGCCCATTTCACCAGGAAGAAACGCGTCGTAACCGGCATCCGAATACTCCTGAGCCAAGGCGATGCCGGCGGCGATACCCGCCGCGGTCTCGGCGGGCGTCATCGCCGCCTCGTGAAGGGCGTTGCGCGTGCCCAGGCCGAGCTTGCGCGGGATCAAGTCGGGGGCGGGCGTAAGCTCGGCGGCGACGGCGGCGTCGACCACCTTCAGGTCGAGCCCGTGCTGGCGCGCGAGGGCGTTGATCGCCGCCCCGCCGCGCAGGAAATTATAAACCATCTGCACGGTTATTTCCTGCGGACACGGGCTGACCTTTTCGTGGGCCAAGCCGTGGTCACCGGCGAACACCAGGACGAGGCCCTTGGTCAGCGTGGGGCTGAGCGTGGCCTGCATGAGCCCGAGCCGGTGGGCGAGCTCCTCCAGCCGCCCAAGCGAGCCAAGCGGCTTGGTTTTGTTGTCGATCTTGCTTTGCAGCGAGGCCGACAGGTTCAGCGCCAAGGGGGGGAATCACAGGTAGGTTCATAGGGGAAAAAGTAGCGCAGACCTCCAGTCTGCTCTGATTGAAAATGCAGGCTAGAAGCCTGCGCTACGCCGGGCCTCCTTTTAACGTCACCGGGCAACCGGCGACATACAAGTAAGCCGCGTCCGCCGCCGCCGTGCGCTGGCCGAGGGTGCCCGCCAGATCGCGGAACCGCCGCAACAACGGATGCTCAGGCACGGGGCACCAGCCGACTTCGTTGCCCACCACCA